>NZ_JBSXNI010000043.1:0-271062 GCF_056857555.1 Acinetobacter sp. L-24
AATTTGAGTTGTGGTGAATTGTTAAATTACAAAGAATAACTTTTCACTTTTGCCAGTGTTGATCTGTCACGCTGATAAGAGGCATAGCGAATATTAAAATTGTGTTTGTGAATTTGATTTTACTAGTTCGCTATTTTTTTAACCTAAAAGTGTCAACACACCCTAGTTAAACCAAATATTAGTATCAGGATTTAAATGCATCCTCGAGCGCCCAAAGCACCTGTGCCTTGGTCTGGAAAAACCGGCTAAACAAACTGGAGAGTGAACCCACAATCGTAATATGACCAAGTTTCGGAATTTGAATCAGATGGCTATGATTGCCCTTCTCTTTCAGTACACGGTCCAAATCCTGGCTATTGAAATGCCCAACAATCTTGTCTTTTTCGGCAATAAACAGATAATGCCGGATTGAGCTATTTTTAACAAAATAATAAGGCATCACCTGCTGATAAGGCACCGCCTGATCAAATGCATCGGCACAGATCGGATCATTTTTGTAATCAAAATGATAAGGCCCCGCCAGACCAATAATCGCCCGGATTTGATTGTGATCAATGCTGGCAGATTGCGGATGATACAAGGCAGACATCACATTGAATGCCCCGGCAGAGTGTCCCATCAAGACCAGATTTTCAGCACAGATCTGCAACTGTCCAGCTGACTGCTGCAAATGATTCAGCAATAAATGCAGATCATGAATATAGGTCGGAAAAATATGTTGTGGCGCCAGATGATAATTCATCACCACCACATCATAACCTTCTTTAGCAAAGGACTCGCCAATAAACTGATAATCCTTTTTATCGCCATGTAACCAGGCACCGCCATGCACAAAAACAATCAGGGGACGATGGAGCAAAGGCTGCTGACTCCGGAACAGATCAAAGCGTTGCCGTGATTTTAGACCATAAGCCAGCTGAGTTTCGATCGTGTAACCCTGTTTAGGCGTTAAACGATTCAGCGCATAACTGCCAAAATCATAGAGTCTAAATGCTTTATAGCGTTGCTGGACTTCCAGAATCTGATTCGACAATTGGTTTTTAAAATGACCGACCTTATGGAGCATCGGTTGGTTCAACCGTATCAGGATCTATCGCAACCGGCGTCTGTTCAATACCCGGCTGCGCATATGCCGGTGCAGCAAAGTTTTGATTAGCCAGACTTGAATATTGCTCCACGTTATCGATTAAAGTCACAATTTTGGTGACATTGCCCACTTGCTGCAATACCTGATTCAGGTCAGTAATTTCTGCGCTGTTCAAACGTCCCATCACATACAGCACGCCATCTTCAGTATGCACATGTAGTTTACTGTCCGAAACCACAGTGGCTTTCATGATCAGGCCACGGGTATTCGCTGTGACCGCAGTATCCTGCATGATGGTGCTATAGCTGATCTGATTGCCTACAGTAATAAAATTATGTACCGCTTTGACATCGCTCATGGATTTGACATTGTCTTCAGCTAGCTGCTTGAGATGTGCATCGGGCACCTGACCGGTCAGCAAGACATTGCCATGAAAACTTTCAATATTGACCCGAGCCTGTTTGAAGCGCGAATCCAGTTTATAAAGATTAATTTTTGCAGTACGGACAATTGAGGAATCAATAAATACCTGCCCCAAGGTACGCGCCCCACTTTCAGTTCCGACAGGAGCCGTACCTGTGCCGCTGGAAATAAAACTTGCACAACCTGATAAACTTGCGACACACAGCATTGTTATTGCAATACGCTTAACCACTCAGCAAGACTCCTTCATTTTATTACGTCTTTTTCAATCTAATAATCTGTTTTCAAGCTCAGATCATGTCAATTCTGCTTGAACTTTACAATGATCTTGAAGCAAATATAAGCATCTTTAGACCTTATTTTGTTCAAAGGTTAATAAACTCTTGATCAAAAGTAAAAGCATTTTCAATCCATTCCAGATCATAAGGGTATTGCGAAAAGTCATGCTGTATGGTTTTTGCAAATTGCTGTTTAAAATCAAAACAAATCACGTCAAAACGATAGTAATAGTGTGCAAATTGTGGATTTTTCTGAATAAAGCACATTGCCGTCTTGAGCATCTTTACCTGTTTTGCTCTGCAAATCGACTCGATCGCTTGCGCATATCGGGTTTGCGCACGTGCTTTGACTTCCACAAAGACCAGTTCCTGATCACGCACCAGAATCAGATCCAGCTCGCCATAGCGACTGTGATAATTGGCGGTCAGGAACTGAAATCCATGGTTCTGCATCAGTTGAGCCGCTTGCTGCTCCGCCCATGCACCTAATTGCTGTCGCAGCATTGCTCTTTCGCTCATAGTAGCTTGACACCTGTGCCACTGTACTGGAAACATTGTGGACTACGCTGAATACTGTGGTCCGTGATTTCAATTCGCCCAGTTCTACCCTGAAATTCAATATGCTGCAAATGCGGTTGTGACAGGTACTGCTGGGTGATCTGCCAGGCATCGCCACCGGCTCTTTGGCATAGGCCTGTAGAACATCCGGCCAGTCAGCCAGATAAAGCACAGGTACATCACAGAACTTGATTCCTCGTGGCGGTTTATGCTGTTCGCTAATCGCATTGGCCACGGTATACATCCGTTTATGGCTTAATTCAGGTATGGCAGCCAGCCCTTCTGCATTGCCGAGGTATAACAGCCCTTGTTTTGGCATTAAAAAAATGGGCGCCTTGTTCACGATTTTAAAATTCAGATCACTTTGGCTCAGCAGTGACATCAGCAACAGTTCATGCTCGGCTTCACTGCCCGGCTGGCGTAAAACCAGCAGTTGCTGAACCCCATCTTTAACCAGAAGGGTTTTTAAGGCAGCAGCATCCTCTTTTTTGGACAGGCTGAATTGCCAGACTTGGGGTGATGATTCTGCTACATCATTCAGGCTGAGGGTACGTACTTTAGGTTTGCTCTTGAGTAGTTGTTCCACATCGCTACGTGCCAATGGACCCACCACCATTTTGGTCTTTTTATTGACATGCTGTTTCAGTAGCTGGGAGATATTTTTCTGATTGGAATTGACCCATTTTAATGGAACTTTCTGCCCGGAAGTAGCATAAGTACTGAGAAAACCCTGTTTGATACTCGATGCAGCTCGCGCCAAAGGCCCGGATTCGGGTAGAATGATCAGCACTTCTGCTTGTACGCTGCTGATGTAGCTGACTAAACACAAGCCCAATATTTTATTTTTAATCTTCCATTTTTTATTATTCAATTTATTCCACATGGAGAAACCTATGAGTGCTCAGTTATTTGTTGTTGCGACTCCAATCGGGCACTTAGATGATATTAGTTATCGTGCACTTCAGGTGTTAAAGTCGGTGAGTCTTATTGCTGCCGAGGATACACGAACTTCAGCACAATTGCTTAAACACTTTAATATTCAAACACCTCTGACCGCTTGCCATGAGCATAATGAAAGCAACAAGATTGATCAGCTGATCCAGCGCCTGCTGAATGGCGAAGATATGGCCCTGATCAGTGATGCTGGCACTCCCCTGATTAGCGACCCTGGCTTTAAATTTGTCCGTGCTGCACAAGCGCATAATATTCGCGTGATTCCTGTACCTGGTGCTTGTGCGGCTATTGCTGCCTTAAGTGCTGTTGGCTTGCCGAGTGACCGCTTCAGCTTTGAAGGTTTTCTGCCATCCAGACAAAGTCAGCGCCTGCTGAATCTGGAAAAACTGAAAGATGAAACCCAGACTTTAATTTTCTATGAAGCACCGCACCGGATTCTGGAGTCCGTTAAAGATATGGCCAGCGTTTTCGGAGCAGATCGCCCGGTCGGTTTTGCGCGAGAAATCACCAAGACTTTTGAAACTATCAAGAAAATGACCTTGGGTGAATTGGTGGAATTCATTAGCAATGATCACAATCAGCAAAAAGGCGAAATTGTTCTAGTGATTGGCGGTGCCACCGAAGAAAAAGATCTGGATCAGGAAAAGCTGGATAAATTATTGAATCGCCTATTACAGGACCTTTCGGTCAAAGCTGCTTCACAACTGGCGGCAGATTTAACCGGAATCAAAAAGAAAGTCGCTTATCAACGTGCTTTAGAACTGACTTCGGCAAACGACTAATTGCTTTAGATTTTCTATTACGTTTGGATTTGCAAAAAAAAACACCACATTGAATGTGGTGTTTTTTATAAGAAACAAGTTAATCAATAACTTATTCTTTGGCTACTGATTCATCTGCCGGCACTTCAACAATACGACCACCACTGGCAAGGAAAGCCGCAATCTCGTCTTCAAGTGCTTGACGCTTTTTCAGCTTTGCAGTGACGGTCAAAGTTTCAGCTTCTACAAGATCGGTATCACTGACGACCTCTGTGCTATCGACCGCGCCTTTTTCAGCGGCTTTTGCTTCATCATCGTCAACAATTGAATCTTCAACGTCGTCATCATAATCATTCATGTCTGTCATTTGCATCTCCCCAAAAATGGCCCTCGCTTGGTATTCCAAGTCAGGTATCGAATTAAGTGAAATTTAGCAATCTCTTCGACCTTCGCCTAGTACCAAACATCAAAAAATCGTATCTTTTTTAAACAAAATCGTTACTCTTTATTGGTGTTTGTTTAAAAAATTTACATTTCTGTCTTAAGCTGCGTAGCGTGTGTCTTTAAGTAAACCCAGACCATTGGCTTGCGCCATAAATGCATCTTTCAACATGGGCTGATTTTCTACCTGTTTCAGGCCGAAATTGCGTGCCCAAACCATCGGGAAGAATAATGTGGTTTCCATCCAACCAATCGCAGACATGCTGTGCATCATGGCATCATTCTGGCCCTTACGGCAATGCTCATAGCGTTTCAGGGTCTGCTCATGTGCCCATACGCCACGCGCCTGATCATGTAGCAAAACATCACAGAGCACGGCAGCATCCAGACAGCCAATATTCACCCCTTGTCCAGCTAAAGGATGAATTACATGTGCAGCATCTCCAATCAGGGCTAAACCGTCTTGAATATACTGTTGGGCAGCACGGGCTTTTAAGGGGAAAGTGGCACGTGGTGTCGCCTCTAAGACTCCACCCAACATATGCTGGCTTTCACGAGTCAAGAGTTGAGTAAATTCAGCATCTGACAACGCTGCATATTCTTCGGCATAATCCTCTGGCAAGGTCCAGACAATTGATTGCCAATGTCCCTGCTCTTCCGGATTAAGGCTGGCCATAGGTAAAAAAGCCAGAGGACCAGTTTCGAGAAAAATCTGACGCGCCATGTACTGATGAGGCTGAATCGTTTTAATCGCACAACTGATGCCTGCCTGTTTATAGTCCAGTACATCAATATCGATGAAAGCTTGCTCACGTACAAAGGAGTTTGCACCATCTGCACCAATGACCAGTTTGGTTTTGAGCTGAGTACCATCTTCCAGATGAATGATCCACACACCGACGCCACGTTCAACACGGCTGACTTTGACTTGTGTTCTATAATCTTGAACATTTTCCAGCATCTTTTGCTGAATGGCCAGATTCAGAATGCTGGGCTCCACCATCGAGCCTAAAGCCTGCTCTACCGATGGTGTTTTTTCTGAAGACTGGCCAAAATTAATTTCACCATAGCCATTTTTATTCCACACCTGCATACCAGTATAAGGCTGCTGGCGTACTAAATTTTCCCAGACACCCACCGTTTTTAACAGGTGAATGGTTGCCTGACTTAAAGCCAAAACACGCGGATTGGCCACACGCAAAGTTTTATCTGCATCCAGAATTGGCGCTGCATCCAGAACTGTAGGCTGCACACCACCTTGAGCTAACAGAAGCGCTGTAAGTCCACCAACCAGCCCACCACCAATAATGACGACGTCTAATATTTCGTTAGTTTGATTTAAGCTCATGCTTTTAACCCCATGGCATAATTTGCAACCAGTGGCTTGATGCCTGGAATCGTATCAAAAGCGATTAAACCAGTATTACGAATCAGCTTTAAGAAAGGATTCTGGTTACTAAAACCACGTACTACTGAATCACAGAATTTAATCACACGCTGCTGGTCACTGAGACGGGATTTCTCATAGTCTAGCAATATTGCAGCATCGCCCAAGTCTGCGCCTTGTGCCTGTTGCTCTTTCAGG
Organism: Acinetobacter sp. L-24; assembly: GCF_056857555.1. The sequence goes on from NZ_JBSXNI010000043.1 coordinate 6,088, forward strand.
TAACGCACCAATACATGCGCATCACGCATACACAGGTTAAAGCCCTGTCCAGCGACCGGATGAATCGTATGGGCTGCATTACCCATGAGCACTACACGACCAACAGCCTGCTTTTCAGCTAACACTTGAGACAATGGAAAACTGAACCGTTTTCCGGTTTTCTGGAATTTTCCGGCACGATCGCCATACGTTTCCTGCAAGGCATCCAGAAAATGCTGGTCATTTTCATCTCCCAACCATTCTCCTTCAGTACCTTTTTTCACTGGCCAGACCACTGAACGACGATACTCACCCGGTAGTGGTAAAAGTGCCAAAGGCCCTAAATGGCTGAAACGCTCAAAGCCCACATGAGCATGTGGCTTTGAAGTTTGTACTGTGGTCACAATCGCAACCTGATCATAATCATGTTCTGACGCACCAATACCCAAGGCTTTACGGCAGAAAGAATCCCGCCCATCGGCGGCAATAACCAGTTTGGACTGTAATTTTAGTGACGATTCACCACGCTGAGCTTCGATATAAGCAAAGTCTGTATCTTGGATAAGGGATGTCACTTGAACACCATCAATCAGTTCAATCAATGGCTCTTTTTTGACTTGGGTCAGCAGTACACGACCGAGCCAGGCATTTTCAATGACCTGACCAAAGCTTTCGACTTTTTCCTGTTCGGCTTTCAGTCGAGCCTTACCAAAACTGCCCTGTTCGGTAATATTCACTTCCAGAATTGGGGTAGCATGTTCTTGCAAGGCATTCCAAAGTCCAAGCTCCTGATAGATCTGCACGCTACGGCGTGACAAGGCACTGTTACGTGCATCAAAACTGGAATGATATGGCGCAAGATTTTCATCATCATAATTTGGGTATTTAATGGCTTCCAACAGTTTGACTGCAATATTGATTTTCGCCAACATCAATGCGAGGCTTAAGCCGACCATACCACCACCGACAATGATGACTTCTTGTTGCATGCTTACTTCCTTATCTGTTTATTCGCATCTATGGCGAATTACATAAAACGTATACTGGTTTTATCTTACCTCAAGGCTTTAAATTTTTATAATGATTCGTTTTATTTAGTTTTCTCCATGATGATCCAGCCTATATTGAAAAACCAAGACATCGCGCTTTTCAGTCCCCAACTTCGGCAATACAGTATAGGCATTGATCCGTTCAACGATTTCAAACCCTGTCTTAAAAGCACTTGGTGTGCCTGTATATGTTCTGCATCACAGAAAGTATCTAGTGATTTAAATGTAAGATATTGTCTAAAATACTGAATCACCGCTTTCATCGCCTCAAGCATATAGTCCTGCCCCTGAAATCGAGGACCAAGTCCGAAATGAATTTCAAGGCTGTTATTTTGCTGTTGAATAATCGTTAGTAACCCGATTGCCAGATGACTTTTTCGCTCAGCAATCACCCATGAAAATCCTTTAATCGGTTGCTGCCAATAGCTTAACGCCCATTTCTGCAACATCTGCTGAGTTTGACCGACTGTTGTATGCACCTGTCGTTGTAAGTATTTTGATGCTTCAACGTCGCCACAATACTCTTGGAATAATGAAAATTCATCTCCAACTTTATATGCTCTTAACTCCAACCAAGTTGTCTTTAATTCAGCAACTAAAATATTTATACTCACTTTTATCAACTCAGCATTAAAAAACGGAATGTTGTAATTTCATTTGGCACTTATACGATTCGATCGCAAACCTAGTCAAATTGGTATAACTCGATCTACTCGCTTCGCACAATTTTGAATACATATTGCTACTGGTAAATCCTGAATGATAAAATTGTGAATCAAGCCATTTATAAATGAGCTGATATTCACTTTCAGTAGCAGGAGGCCCATTTTCAATCACTATTATTTTCTTATTTTGAGAGAGTTTTATAAATATAACTCGATTTTTTAGCTAACAGATATTTTAAAAAAAATTTATCCAACCATGTACAACCTAATCTTATTTGTATGATAGTAATCATTAATCTTTAGCTAAGTGTTGTTGTAGATCTGAGGATGATTCTATTAATAACCTATAAACACCTATATAAAAAACCCCGGAAATATACCGAGGTTTCTTCATCTTCCACACTATTTCTATCCTCTCGACAAGCTACTCAAAGACATTATCCTATCTTGTAAGAAACTCGTGCAGGAGGATTAGCTTAACGCACAATATTGGTATGATGATCTGTATGGTGTACTGTTTTACCCAACTTCGTTCCTGTATAAATCAGGTACAATGCCGACAAACCAACCAATACATAAATAATTCGAGATAAGGCGCTCATATCACCAAAGATCGCAGCGACCAAATTAAAATCGAATGCACCAATTAAACCCCAATTGATGCCACCAATGATTGTTAAAGCATAAGCAATCCAGTCAATCGTATTTAATTTCATAAGTGTTCTCCTGCTGTTATTTAAGTTTATTTAAGGATCAGAGAAAGTATGAGAATCTCAGCGCATTTAATATGTAGCTTTGATGCTAAAAACAGATTTTCTGTGTTGACTTCGTGTCACTTTTTAAGCTGTAAATTTTACTTAGGTTAGTTTTATTTGACTTGTTCGAGATAAACGTAAGCTAAGTCACTTTTTGATCGATTCGATATAGCTAGGAATTCTTGTTTAAAACGGCATAGAAATGTCATAAAAAAGCCGATCTTGCGACCGGCTTGCTGTATTTTTTCTCAAATTAAGCAGCGCACGCTTTCGCCATTAATGCCTCAATCTCTTCTACCGTTTTGACGACTTTCGCGGTTAAAACTAGCGGGCCATTTGCAGTGGCCACCACATCATCTTCAATCCTAATGCCAATTCCACGCCATTTAGCATCTACTGTTTCATCATCAGGCGCGATATAAAGACCCGGCTCAACGGTAACGACCATACCCTCTTCATACGAGCGCCATTCACCGTCCACCTTATAAGCACCGACATCATGCACATCCATACCGAGCCAGTGTCCGGTACCATGCATGTAGAACTGGCGGAAAGCTTCTTTTTCTATAATGTCGTCAATATTCCCCTGCATCAAGCCAAGATCGAGCAAACCTTGCACTAGGATGCGCACTGCAACATTATGTGGTTCTTTATACGAGTTACCAATTTGCACAGCATTAATTGCAGCAATTTGAGCATCCAGCACTACATTATATAAAGCTTTCTGTTCCGGGCTAAATTTACCATTCACTGGAAAGGTACGGGTAATGTCTGAAGCATAAAGCTGATATTCAGCCGCAGCATCAATCAGGACCAAATCGCCATCTTTCAGTTCTTTGTCATTTTCTACATAATGCAGGATGCAGGCATTCTCACCGCCACCGACAATACTGTTATAGGCCGGAACACCGCCATTTTTGCCAAAGATATAATTCAGCTCGGCTTCCAGTGCATATTCCATCATGCCCGGGCGTACTGCTAGCATCGCTTGCGTATGTGCATCAGCAGAAATATCGGAAGCAATCTGCATCAATTCAATTTCATTTGCATCTTTATGCAGACGCATTTCATCGACAATACGATCCAGCTGAATTACTTGCGCTGGTGCAGAAGTACCACGACGGCTTTCACCACTTGCAGTTGCAATCCATTTGGCGACACGCGCATCAAACTCTGCATGCTGTCCAATGCGATAAAATAACTGATCTTTATTTTGTAACTTTTCTAAGATTTCTTCATCCAGCAGATCAATTGCATAGGCTTCATCTGCATCATAATCCTGAATAGCCCCGTCAATACCCGCGCGGTAGCCATTCCAGATTTCCATTTCACGGTTACGTTCCCGACAGAACAAACTGTAGCTATAGCCTTCTTCTTCAGTGTCAAAGGTTTCAATCACAGCCACAGCTTCAGGTTCCGCAAATCCGGTTAAATAGAAGAAACTACTGTCGGCGCGGTATTTATAATCTGCATCACGGTTACGCATAGCTACCGGACTGGTCGCGATAATGGCGATACTGCGTAAACCAATTTCCCCTGCGAGGATTGCGCGACGTTCCTCAAAAACTGCCTGTGTCAATTTCTTCATTACACCTTACTTCTTATCGATCAATACTTGTATTTAGAATATAGTCTTGAAATCAGACTATAGATTTCACTGTAAACAGCAAAATATATGCCTGATTTCAAGCAGGTGATGACTCACCTCAGCATTTCATCAGCTTGGACGTTTAGGCGAGAAAATCTCGACCACACTTTGCGCGTCTGTAACAGCGGCTTTAGGCTGATTTTTTTGACTAAATTGCTGTAAGAGTGGTGTTTCTTCAACTTCGACCTTTTTACGCCCTAAAGACAGGCTGACAGGAATCAGACGCACAAATTCGTACAATTCCTGATAGCTTTCTTCACCTTCGGCATCATCGTCCGAGTCTTCAAATTCAACTGCGGCTACATCTTGTAAATGTTCAATCAGTTCAACTTCATCCTGACGGATATGTCCTGAAGCCAGTCCGAAACCTAAGACCACGCCGGCACACCAGTCCGCCAGAGCCTGTACGCGTTCTGAAAGCACATGCTCATCATCAGGCAGCAAAGGTAAATAATCCAGCTCATCTTCAGACAATGCATGGAACACATCTTCAGCTTCGCCCGTCAACAACTCTAATGCTTCGGCATCCAGTTCAGGTACATCCAGTGTTTCTAAAATCTGTAACCACTCTTCACTGCTTGGCGCCTGGGTGACACAAACAATGCCTGTTAGCAAACCATGCAGTTCGCTAGGGCTAGAAATTTCCTCAATTGAAGAAAAATTGCGGTGCCATTCGGTCCAACCTGAAATATCGTCTTGCATTCGTTTATCCAATCTTTATACTGCTTATATATTACCTTTGTTTGCAACACTGTGCGACCTCGATATGTTAGAAGAATTACAGCGTCTACAAGTGCAGATCGGCGTGTTAAAAACGCGACTTGCACGGCTTGAAAGTGAAAATTCCAGTTTGCGCGAAGAGCAAGACTCTTCAATGATGCAACATCAACAGCAAATTGAACAAAAGAACAGCGTGATTGCGCAAAAACAACAAGAAAATGAAAATCTGACAGAACAATTGACGGATTCTCGTGCCCAATTTCAACTGCTCAATAATGATGCAACTGCACTGGCAGACCGTTATGGCCGTCTGGAAAAAAGCTGTACCGATCTAAAAAACCGTTTTCAGGAAATTCTGGCTGAACGCAATGAGCTGCGTGTGGTTAAGGAAAAGATGATCCTTGAACAGCGTCATGCCCAACAGGAAATTCAGCGTCTGACTCAGGAATCTGAACGTTTAACCCAGAAAAATGAAAATGCCAAAGCCAAGGTTGAAGCGATTATTCAACGTCTGGCGATTCTCGGTACTGCGCAGGATCATCACGCACAGGAAATTCAACAACTGGCCCATCCGACTGAAGCGACTGAGGAAGCCTCACCATGAGTGAACAAATTGCAATTGATCTCAGAGTATTGGGGCATAGTTTCCGTCTGGCCTCTACTCCTGACAAGCAGGAAGAATTAGAACGCGCAGCACAGTTATTAAATGACAAATACGATGAATTTCGTCGTAAAGCACCACGTATGGAACCTAGCAAGCTGATTATTATGGTGGCACTTGAGCTGATGCAGGAGGTTTTGAATATGAATAGATCACTGCAACAATATGCGCATTGCGAGCGTTTGTTACAAACTATTTTAGAAGAAGTTGAAGAACTGACTGAATAATCTCGAATTCTGTTTAAACTTCGGACATTCGACCGAACTGTTTACAGTTCATGAACAGCATAGAGTTGCCACACCGGGATTATTGTTTATAATTAACTTAACTCTGAGGTGTTCGCCAGCGGGTCTATTCCCCTGCCGATACTAACACTTATGGGTGTGTTCTGTATATTTAGAGTGTATGCCCATCTCCGTATGGGAAACCCAGCAAGTATACGTCGCATCCTCCTTGAACTCATCGGGTTCAGGGTAACGACACATGCAGCGGCATCTTCGGAGTACTTCAATTTCTTTTTCAAAATATAATTATAATTTTTCCTGAATTTCCTCTTATTTTAATTTTATAGTCTTTCTCTCGAACATTCTTCCAGATTCATTTTATTGATGTAATAATCATCTTGCATGAAAATGAACTCTTTTAAATTAAAAAAAGAAATCTAAATTGCTTTAAGTTAAATAAAGATGAAAAAGTTTTTGGTAACTCACTCCCCTATTTTTTAGGCAATTTTATCTCGATATAAAACATGCATCGCCCAGATTGCAGCAGGAATCCAGCCTAAAATCGAAATCTGAAGCATTAAGCATACTGTCGCTTCGACTGGTCGATGAAGGGTCATAAATAATGACCAAGGGAAAATAAATGCAACAATTGATTTCATTTTTAAAACCCTCTTTTGCCATGTTTTAAATTTTTATATCCAGTTTTTATGGGCACTTAAAACTGGTACTAAGATTTAGATATTTTTAATGGGATCAGCAGAATCTCTGTACATGCTGTAATCCCGCGTAAAAATATCCTGAAAGCCTAATTCAGCCAGCTTAAATGAAGCTTAAAAATTATTTTAAATCCGCTAACCTTTGCATATTTTCAATCAAAATATTGACGTTTGAATGAAACAGTCTTTGCTTTAACTTTTATTTTCCATAGATTCAGATCTGAATAAAATCTTGAATCCCTAGACCTTTATTTACTTACTGCAGCTAGTGTACTCAAGGGTGATACTCGCCAAATCACATCACCGACATCATCAGCAACCAAAATGGCACCTGAAGAATCTACCGCCACACCGACCGGTCGCCCATATGCATCGCCCTGATCACTTAAAAATCCAGTCAAGACATCTTGAGGTGGGCCCATCGGTTGCCCATTCTGAAAGGGAACAAAAATCACTTTATAGCCACTATGCGGTTTGCGGTTCCATGAACCATGCTGGCCAATCAGCGCACCGTTTCGATATTGAGGCATCAGGTCTGCCCTATAGAAGGCCAAGCCCAATGAAGCTGTATGATTGCCCAATGCATAATCCGGTGGAATTGCTTGCGCAACTAAGGCAGGTTTTTGCGGTTTGACCCGTGTATCTACATGTTGGCCATAATAACTATAGGGCCAGCCATAAAAAGCACCTTCTTTGACAGAGGTCAAATAATCAGGAACCAGATCATTACCGAGCTCATCACGTTCATTCACCACTGTCCAAAGTGTGCCGCTCTTAGGTTGCCAATCCATGCCATTCGGATTACGCAGTCCGGTGGCAAAAGGTCGCGCTTGAGCACTGGCTATGTCAAATTCCATGATCAGTGCCCGGCCCTGCTCTTGCTCTAAGCCATTTTCAGCGACATTACTGTTGGAACCCACCGTGATATAGAGTTTGCTTCCGGCAGGATTGGCAATAACATTTTTGGTCCAGTGATGGTTTAAACGACCTGCCGGTAAATCCAGCATCTTGGTACCAGTTGCTGTAATTTGAGTCGCACCGTTCTGATAAGGAAAACGCATCAGGGCATCAGTATTCGCCACATACAACATATTACCGACTAGCGCCATGCCAAATGGAGAATTGAGATTCTGTAAAAATACGGTTTTTTGTTCAGCTACCCCATCTCCATTGCTATCGCGAAGCAGACTGATGCGGTTGGCACTGGGGTGCGATGAACCTGCACGTTGCATCACCCATTTCATGATTTTGCCTTTGATCCCTTTGCTGTCATCGGGCTTAGGCGGTGCATCGGTTTCAGCCACCAGTACATCACCATTCGGCAATACATACAGCCAGCGCGGATGCTGCAACCCTTTGGCAAATGCCTGAACTTTTAAACCTGTCGCTGTTGTCGGCATTTTACCTTCAGGCCAACCTTTAGCAGGTGCAATATTGACCGTAGGCAGCAAGCTTGATTTTGGTTTGGGCAAATGTGGCTGGGAACCATAACTGTCATTGATTGGCGACTTGGAAGGCATGGTACATCCAGTCATGGTTAAGAGAAGTGCACAGCCGGCACCTGTAAGTAAAAGTTGAATAGGCTGATGAAGCATTTTTATCTCTTGTTATTATCATCCTCAACTTACTTTAAAAAACAATTTGAGATGCCACTAGCGGGTTCTTGTTTTTTCTGGTTATGAATTGGTTATCAATTTTAAGTCAGGTCTGATATTTTTCTTGCTATAAAATAAATTTATCCTGATTAACTTACGCAGGACTAGAGGATAACATTTCCAGTGTAATTTTTTTCACCTCATTACGGCTGTGCCGGATATGGGCATCCAATATAGAGAGACAGAACGCTGCATCTTGGGCAAGCAGCGCCTTTAAAATCTGTTGATGTTCAGCATAGGTGGCTGTAACCCGATAATCTTTGGAAAAATCCAGACGGCGTATAATGCGAATTTTTTCGCTGATCTCACTATGTATTTTTGCCATTTCTGCATTGCCGGCTGCCAATACCAAATGACAATGAAATGCTTCATCTTCTACAGATAACCGCCTGAGATCATAGATATATTGTTCTGGTTGAATACACCAGGTTTGAATCAAAACAGCCAGAGCAACCTGCAACTGGTCTTTGGGCATCTGACAAAGTTGTTCGACTGCATAACCTTCCAATAAAATCCGCAGATCATACAGTTCTTCATAAACTTTAAAGTCTAGTGACCGAACCTTCCAGCCACTTCTAAACTGCACCTCGACATAACCTTCCTGCTGCAAGCGATACAAAGCTTGCCGGATGGGTGTACGGCTTACGGCATAGCTTTCAGCAATTTCCGATTCGGTAAAGCGCTCTCCCGGCATCAGCTTAAAGTCAAAAATGTCATTTTTAATTTTCTGGAAAACCAGCTCAGACAGATTGTCTGAGCTTTTTCCTGTCGCTTTAGTACTTGGATTGCGAACAATAGTCATGGCTCAATCCATTACTCCATATAGACCAGTGGCTCACCACTATGCACGGTCTGACCAGAACGGCAGATAATGGCTTTGACAATGCCATCATCGTCAGCATAGACCGGCAGCTCCATTTTCATGGCCTCGATGATGGCCACCGTGTCGCCTTTTTTCACAATCTGCCCGGCTTCTACAAAAATCTTCCAGATATTGCCGGTCATAGAGGCGTTGAGAGGGACATACTGGCTGTAATCGGTATCATCCTGCAGCACTTCTATTTCTACAGGTGCATCAAACTCGTCTTTCCAGCGCTCTACCTCGGCACTAAAAGCAGCCTGCTGCTGCGCTTTAAAAGCAGCAATACTGTCCTGTTCTGCAGCAAGGAAATCCTGATATGCTGCAAAGTCAAACTCGCATTCCTCAATTTTGATTTCTGCCAGACCATGGGCGAAATCAGCACGGAACTGATCCAGTTCGGCCTCAGTGACCTCATAATATTTAATCTGGTCAAAAAAGCGTAAGAACCATTGCTGATCGCCAAACTGCTTGTTCTTTTTAAACTTATTCCAGATCGGTACGGTACGGCCAATCAACTGATAGCCACCCGGTGAGTCCATGCCATAAATACACATATACATGCCACCAATCCCGACTGTACCTTCAGCGGTAAAAGTACGGGCCGGATTATATTTGGAACTCAGTAAACGGTGGCGCGGATCAATGGGCACTGCACAAGGTGCAGTCAGATATACATCACCTAGCCCTAAAATCAGATAATTGGCATCAAAAATAATGTCTTTAACTTGCTGACGAGTGTTTAGACCATTAATTCGCTGAATAAAATCGACATTATTCGGTAGCCATGGGGCCTTGGCACAGACACTTTCCTGATAACGCTCAACCGCACCCAGAGTCGCTGAGTCCTCAAAGGCCATGGGTAAATGGATAATTCTTGAAGGTATTTTAATGTCACGTAAATCACCCATCTGTTCTTCAAGACCAAGCAGGAAGTGAATCAGTTGCTGCTGGCTCAAACGCAGACCATCATATTTAATCTGCAAGGATCGCACACCAGGTGATAATTCCAGGATACCGTCAAGATCAGCTTCACGGATCAGTTGCATCAAGCGGTGTACGCGCAGGCGTAGGGCCAAATCCAGTACGTTATCACCGTATTCCAGCAAGATATAACTGTCACCTGCCTGACGATATACAGCTTTTGGTGCATCTGGCGTAGCTTCACGCAATGCCAGGATACTTTCTGCCTGAACTGTAACGATTTCAGCCTCGCTGGTTATCTCTGCCTTGGCAAAGTTTTGGAGGGTTTGAATTTGCTGCCGCTCCAGCGCATTGGCCTGCTTTACCGAGATTGGATAGAAGCTAATCGTGTCATCGGCTTTCAGTTGACCAATTTTCCAGAGTTCAGCTTTGGCAATGGTCACCGGACAGACAAAGCCACCCAGGCTCGGACCATCTTTGGCAAGAATTACGGGGAAATCACCGGTAAAGTTAATCGCACCAATGGCATATTCACAGTCATGTACATTGGATGGATGCAGACCCGCTTCACCGCCATTTTCACGCGCCCAGCTTGGCGTCGGTCCGGTTAAACGGATACCCAATCGGTTCGAGTTAAAATGCACTTTCCAGCTTGATGCAAAAAACTCCTCAATATATTCAGCTTTAAAGAAATCAGGAGCGCCATGCGGACCATAGAGCACACCAATTTTCCATTCCTTGCCATAACTTGGAATCAGATCTGTTGCCAAAACTTCAGGTTCTGCAATCGCTAAAGGTAGACCATCGGCCGGCAGCTCAGGATTCACCATCTTAATCATGTCACCAGCCCGTAACACTCGGCCTGCATGTCCACCAAAATTACCTAAAGCAAAGGTAGAACGGCTACCCAGATATTCCGGCACATTCAGACCATTTCGTACAGCCAGGTAGGTCCGGCATCCAGATTCAACCTGTCCAATTTTTAGGGTTTGGCCTGCTTTTACCTGAATAGGCTGCCAGAAATTTACTGCTTCATCATCCAGACTTACCGGACAAGGTGCGCCAGTTAAAGCAATGATATTTTCTGCATGAAATTTGAGGATTGGACCTTGCAGGGTAAATTCAAACCCGGCGGCGGCCTCGACATTCCCAACAATTTTATTGGCCAGCCGGAAGGCATAATCATCCATTGGGCCTGAAGGCGGTACACCAATATCCCAATACCCGACACGACCCGGATAATCCTGAATCGAACTTTGTGTACCCGGCTGAATCACCTCAATCACATTCGGCACATATTTGAAATCATCCAGCATGCGTGTCCAGATCTGCATCTGTTCAAAACGTGGATCTGAAATAACAGTATGCACATAATCCAGATTGGTACTAATACCATTCAGGCGAGTTTCAGCTAAAGCTGATTTAAGCGTATGAATGGCAGTATCACGATCTTCAGCATGCACAATAATCTTGGCAATCATCGGGTCAAAGTATTGGGAAATTTCAGTTCCGGTACTCACCCAGGTATCAACCCGGACATTTTCCGGAAAAAAGACATCGGTCAAAATCCCTGGACTCGGCTGGGAATTCTTAACTGGATCTTCGGCATAGATGCGTACTTCAATCGCTGCACCTTGAGGCTGAATACTGCTTAGATGCTTCCAATCCAGAGTATCACCTGCTGCAACTTTCAACATGCATTCAATCAGGTCTAAACCGGTCACCATTTCAGTCACCGGATGCTCCACCTGCAAACGGGTATTCACTTCAAGGAAATAAAACTCGTCACGTGCTGTATCGTAAATAAACTCAACCGTACCGGCACTGCGATATTCCACCGATTTGCCCAGTTCAACTGCCGCCTGATGCAATTTTTGACGGGTTGCTTCAGGTAACTGTGCCGCTGGTGTTTCTTCCACAACCTTCTGATTACGGCGCTGCAGTGAACAGTCACGCTCGCCCAAAGCCACCACTTGCCCCTGACCATCCCCAAAAATCTGTACTTCGACATGACGGGCTTTATCGAGAAAGCATTCTAAAAATACTCCGGCATCTTTAAAGAACTGCTCGCCCAGACGTTTTACACTTTCATAAGCCTCCTGAAGTGCCTCGGCATCATCACAACGGGTCAAGCCAATTCCGCCACCGCCTGCTGTACTTTTCAGCATAATTGGATAACCAATTTTTTCAGCTTCTGCCAAAGCTTCGTCCAGACTATTTAGCAGACCTGTACCGGGAGTCATCGGTACATTGGCAGCTGCAGCAAGTTCACGGGCACGATGTTTTAAACCAAACTCTAAAATTTGCTCCGGTGTTGGCCCCATGAAAGCAATATTATTTGCTTCGCAGGCACGGGCAAAGTCAGCACTTTCTGACAGAAAACCATAACCTGGGAAAATTGCTTCGGCCCCGGTATTCTTGGCTGCGGCAATCAGCTTTTCAATACTTAAATAGGTATCACTCGGTTTGGTACCTTCTAAGGACACTGCAATATCTGCATCAATCACATGCTGTGCATAACGGTCCGTTTCTGAATAGACGGCTATACTGGTTATACCCATTTTTTTTAATGTGCGAATGGCACGAACAGCAATTTCGCCGCGATTTGCAATCAGTACAGTTTTAAACATGTGAATCCCCTTTTATTCTCTCTATTTTTTGAATCTGCTGAATGGGTCTATTTCGTTGTTTTCTGATTCAGCTGCTGTATATAAAGCCGCTATCGACTATGTTCGCTGCTCTGTGTCGTAGCCTTTGATACATACCGTCCGCAAATACAGCTTTTTTAAATGCATCGTTTTTTGCTTGAAGAGGTGCAGCATTCGTAACCGGAATCCAGACAAGTTCACCCACCTCAACATGGGTAGTGCGTTGAGCAAGATGATTCAGTTGAAGCTGTTTTGGCTGATCGGCATCGCGCCATTTTCGGACTGTCCAGCCGATCATTTTCTGATGAAGCATTCTGTATCCATTCTTGTATCCAAGTTTGAATACAGTTATGCAGAACTTATGCCAGTTTAATTTTCTATATTATTTTCAATATTTTAATAAAATTTAAGATGTATAAATTAGGGAGAATTTCGTTAGATGATTGTTTTTGGTTCAGCCTGTTTTCAATTCAGTGCAAAAATTATTCTTAAACTCATATTGCATGATCTGCATTATTTCAACTTTTGCAATACTCATATAAAAGCCCATCTGTTGATGAGCTTCTAAGTGAACTATTTTATTTGTAGCTTAGGACAGTCATAAAAATTGAGTGTATTAAATATCCGAATTGAAAGGTTGAATCAGCGTGCATTCGTCATTGCGGTGATTCATTACTTCACAGGAATCATTAAGTGCTGATAAGGCGTCCCAGACCACATGACCTAGGGCACAGCGGTATCCGGTTGCGTATGTTTAGGATACATCTCATAGAAACGAGCTTCAGCACCGACGATCATGACATGGGGACCCGTTTTGACCCAATGATTGCCCGCAGTAGGCTTCTTGGCATAGGGATCGACATTACTGGCATCCGTACCACCTGCCAGCATATACATGAAGCCTACTTTTCCAACTGTGGGCGGTTTATGTCCCATCCAGGCTTCTGCCCATTCTAGAGCGGCCTGATCCATACACATTGGGTCTGGACCTGGAGTGGTCAGATTATCAGGCATACAGGTAAAACCATTATTGCCCTTGCGCAAGGTACGTATTTTGCCATCTGCACCGACAGCGACAATCGTGGCTGCAGCGGCTACTTTCTTAGGTGCAGCAGTCATGGCACTTGCAATGGCTTTCTTATCGGCAGCAGATGAAGCTGCGCCTGAGCTGGCTTTGCCCGACATGGGCGGTTCAACGGCTAAAGCGGCAGGTGCAGACAGCGCGACCCATCCCGCCATAAGCAGTAATTGAGGAAAATTCATGGCACATTCTCCTTGAATCATCATGAAGAAATTGGATTTAGGTTCAGATCAAGTTGGATTAATCTGTAATTTTTGTAACGTATCCTTATAGAGTTGAGGGATAATTTGAGTTGATCAAAAGAAAGGAGAAGATTTAACTATTGCAGTGAAATTGCGCTACACAGCGATATCAACTGCAATGAAAGACAATATCTTTGGCGCTTAACCACGAAATGCTGCTTCGATCACGGAGATGTCAATTTTCTTCATGGTCATCATCGCATTAAATGCGCGCTTGGCCGCAGCACGGTCAGGACTGTTACAGGCGTTGATGAGGACCATTGGCGTAATCTGCCAGGAAATACCCCACTTGTCTTTACACCATCCACACTCGCTTTCCTGACCGCCACTGCCAACAATGGCATTCCAGTATCGGTCTGTTTCTTCTTGGTCTTCAGTCGCCACCTGAAATGAAAATCCTTCATTGTGTTGAAAGTCAGGGCCACCATTCAGTCCAATGCAGGCAACGCCCATCACCGTAAATTCGACGGTGATAACATCGCCTTCTTTTCCGGAGGGATAATCTCCGCGTGCAAGATTGATCGCGCCAACTGAGGAGTCTGGAAAGGTTTCTGCATAAAATCGTGCTGCACCTTCGGCATCGTCATCGTACCAAAGGCAGATAGTATTCTTCGCAATATTCATCATGTTCAATCTCCATTGATTTAGGTCTTACGCGCTCTGCCTAAGTACAATGTGTCTCATATATCGGTCGAGAATAGTCATATGATCCTTGTCTATCTTTCACCAAAAAATATAATAAACCTACTTTAGAATTGTATTTTTATTGATCGAAAGCTGTTTCAAAGTGCTTAAACTGATGCGTTTCCAGAGTTTTTCACTGAACAATCGGTTGCTTGGAAAATCGTGAATCAACCAGATTGAATCTCCTTTCTCATGACAATTTAAAAACCAGTGATGCAACAGCTTTTTAGTTTTTGAACTTTGAGACTGCTGGCAAAATTAGCCGAATTTAAATAAGCAGATACGGAATAATATAAAATTGCAGCTCATAATTATTTTTTACTTTTCCAGAATTCCCACTTAGACTAGAGCACAAATTTGTTGCATATGCTTTTTGCCCTATGACCATTCAGGAATTAAGAAGATACCTTCGTAAAACGCGTCGTCATCTCTCTAAATTTGAGCAAAGGCAATCCGCACAAAAAGTTCTAAACCGTCTGATCCGCAGTCCAGAATTTATTCATGCCCAACGTATTGGCCTGTATTTGCATGCTTTTGGGGAGATTCAGACCCAGGCGATTATTGAACGCTGCTTTAAACTGGGCAAACAGGTGTATCTACCAGCGATTTGCGACATGAATCAGCAGCTGGTCTGGATCCGGATCACCCAGCACCAATACCATAACAAGCGCTTTGCCCATCATCGGCTGGGTATGCGAGAGCCCATGAGCACCCGTGGTGTACATGTTTCCAAACTGGATTTATTGCTCATGCCACTATTGGCCTGTGATACTTCGGGCACACGGATTGGTATGGGCGGCGGTTTTTATGATCGTACCTTGGCTTCTGCACCTGGGCGTCCATTCCGTCTGGGGCTGGCGCATGACTTTCAACTGCTGGCACAGCCGCTAAAACGTGAAACATGGGATCAGCCCCTTGATGCTTTAATCACCCCGACAATATTTATAAAGTTCAAACGTTAATTTTGCAATTTTATCCTTGCTAACTACTTTAAAATCACATAATTAGTCATTTTTCATACAATTTAATCTTAACTGCCCTTGTATTTTTAAAATTACCCATCACTATTAAAAGCATGGCAACACCGTTGTCACTCATTAGGAGTGCTCATGTCTGAAATTATTATGAATCAAGAAACCTTAGAGCCTCAGGTTCCAAGTGTACTACCCCTTTTGGCGCTGCGTGATGTGGTGGTTTATCCGCATATGCAAATTGCGCTGTTTGTCGGTCGTGAAAAATCGATCAATGCAGTTGATGTGGCTCGTAACAGTGACAATCTAGTATTTGTAGTTGCGCAAAAAGATTCGCTTACAGAAGAAATTGATCACGACAATTTATATCAATACGGTACTGTCGCGAAGATTGTGCAAGTTGTGAATCACGAAAATGATGAAAACTGTATTAAAGTCCTGATCGAAGGCCTGCACCGTGCCAAGCTGAAAACCATCATTGACGAAACTGAGTATCTGACAGCAGAGCATGAACTCAGCCCAATGACGGTGAGCGTCGATGCAGACACCCAAGCTGTGCGCTTGCAGGAATTGCGTGCGCTTTTCGCTCAATATGCAGAAGCGAAACTTCGTAATGCGCGTGAACTGATCACCGCAGCCAACAAAATTGAAGATCTATTACAGTTATTGTTCTTCGTCGCAACCCGTGTTCCATTGAATATTGATGTCAAACAGAAATTCCTGGAACATGACGAATTCGAAGCACATTTGACTGAATTGATGACTTATCTATTGCAACAGTCTGAAGAACAACAGATTGAGCAAACCCTGCATGATTCTGTTAAACGTCAGATGGAAAAGAACCAGCGCGAATATTTCCTGAATGAAAAAATGAAAGTCATTCAGCGCGAGCTTTCTGATATGAATGGCGGTGCGGAAGACGATGTCGCTGAAATTGAAAAACGTCTGGCTGAAGCAGATTTGCCTGAGCATGTACGTAAAAAAGCAGAAGCTGAATTCCGTAAATTAAAAGCGATGCAGCCTGCTTCAAGTGAAGCTGCTGTGGTACGTAACTATCTGGAAGTCATTCTGGATACACCTTGGAATAAAGCCAGCAAAGTCAGCATTAACCTGAACAAGGCACAGGAAATTCTGGATGCAGACCATTATGGTCTGGACGATGTCAAAGATCGCATTGTGGAATATCTGGCAGTTCAGTCACGTGTGAAAAAATTGCGTGGCCCGATTCTATGCTTGGTTGGTCCTCCAGGTGTGGGTAAAACTTCACTCGGTGAATCGATTGCCAAGGCAACTGGTCGTGAGTTCGTGCGTATGGCGCTGGGCGGCGTGCGTGACGAAGCTGAAATTCGCGGTCACCGTCGTACCTATATCGGTGCGATGCCAGGTAAAATTGTGCAGTCATTGACTAAAGTGGGCGTAAAAAACCCGTTGTTCCTGCTCGATGAAATCGACAAGATGGCGCAAGACTACCGTGGCGATCCGGCTTCTGCGATGCTTGAGGTACTTGATCCATCACAGAACAACAAGTTCAGCGATCACTATCTAGATCTTGATCTGGACCTGTCTGAAGTAATGTTTATCTGTACCGCGAACAGCATGAACATTCCTGAGGCGCTGCTGGACCGTATGGAAGTGATTCGTCTTCCGGGTTATACCGAAGAAGAGAAAGTCAATATTGCGGACCGCTACCTTGTTCCTAAAGCCATCAAGAACAATGGTCTACGTGCCAAAGAATTGACCGTGCATGAAGAAGCGATTCGTGACATCGTGCGCCGTTATACGCGTGAAGCCGGTGTACGTAACCTTGAACGTGAAGTTTCAAAAATTGCACGTAAGGTGGTGAAAGAGGCGGTTAGCAAGAAAGCCAAAAATCTTCAGGTTGAAGTGACAGCAGGAAATCTTCCAGATTACTTGGGTCCACATAAATTTGACTATGGTATGGCGGAAGAAGAAGCGCAAATCGGCCGTGTAAATGGTTTGGCTTGGACTTCGGTTGGTGGTGAATTACTGACCATTGAAGTTGCAGCAGTTCCAGGTAAAGGTAAGTTCATTACTACCGGTTCTCTTGGCGATGTCATGAAAGAATCGATTACTGCTGCAATGACTGTGGTGCGTACCCGTGCAGATGAACTCGGCATCGAAGCCTCGCGCTTTGAAGAAACCGACGTGCATGTGCATCTACCTGAGGGTGCAACACCGAAAGATGGTCCATCAGCAGGTTTGGCTTTGACTACAGCATTGGTGTCTGCTTTCACGGGTATCCCGATTCGTCCGGATATCGCGATGACAGGTGAAACCAGTCTGGGCGGTCGTGCGCTGCGTATCGGTGGCTTGAAAGAGAAACTTTTGGCAGCCCATCGTGGTGGCATCAAGCTGGTATTCATTCCACAGGAAAACGTACGTGACCTGGCGGAAATTCCAGAAAATGTCAAAGAAGGTCTAGAAATTAAAGCCGTAAAATCGATTGATGAGATTTTACCGCTGGCACTGACCTCTTTGCCAAAAGCCTTGGTTAAAGCACCAATTGTGAAAACCAAAGAAGAAGCGAAAGCAGCGCGTCATTAAGACTTGATGTTTCGTATAAAATACCCTGCTTCGGCAGGGTTTTTTATTGAGTTATTGAATAAAACAACTGAATTATGGCTGTAGTGCCATCGTAACCAATCCATCAATCACATGAGTCATCTTGTTCAGATCAAGCTTGTCTAAAGTATCCAATTCGGTATTGTAATAAGGATTACGATAATTCGCAGTATCGGTAATCAACATGGTCGAATAGTTGAATTTGGCATAATTCAGATAGCCAGAGAAATTCATATCCTGAGCAAAACTTGGGCTAACAAAGCGTTGACACTCCAGACGGTTAAAACGCTGCATGGCATCACAATAATCTCCAGTCAGGCCAGTTGAGGCTAAATGCCCAATCGCGGCAATAAAGTTACCATGTCGTGGATAAATCCACTTTAATCCCACCGGATAGCTCTGCACCTGATGTTCATCAAAATAACCAATCGAATCCAGAATCACCACGCCCTTAATTTTCTGCTTCTGCTTTTTTAAAGACTTGGCATGCATATAACTGCCCATATGTTCTGTCTTGAAAAAAGGCGGCTCTTCTAGCGTATAGAAAGCAAATTCGACATCATGTTGGAGCTTGGATTTTTGCAAAGCGAGTAGTCTTGCCGTTTCCAGTAAACCCGCTACCCCTGAGGCATTATTATCGGCACCTTTTTGGGTACTAAAGACATCATAATGCGCTCCCATCACCATTTTGGTCTTTGCTTGAGTATCCAAATTACAGATGACATTTCGGTAACTCAGGTTATTGACCACATAAACCTGAAACTGGCATGGAATACCAAAGCGCTGCATCTGTCCTTTAATCCAGGCAGATACCTGATTCAGCTCTTTCAGATTTTTATAATTTCGGTATTCATCGACACTCATGATCTGGCTAAAAAATAATTCCAGATGAGAAACCTGAGCATTTTTGCTCGAATTGGCTGCACAGAGACTAGACCCCATGAGGCCTATCAGTAACAGCAGCACAGTACAACATCCTTTTATCATGACACTGTTCCGCATTTATTATTATTCCATTCCTTTATCAAGCGGATACTTGAACTAAGGACATTAAAGCAACACTAAATCTCTCATTTCAATTTCAATTTGTTTCCCTGCTCAACTTCATGTTGTTTGATCGTTATAATGAGGTATCCAATTATTGATCTGTCTGTATGAAAATCCGTATCCTGACCATTGGTCAAAAAATGCCAGCGTGGGTGCTGACTGGTTTTGAAGATTATTTCAAACGTATTCAGCCTTTTGTACAGACCCAGATTATTGAACTGCCGATGGCCAAGCGCGGGAAAAATGATTCTGAAGCGGATATTCTGAAATACCGCAATATTGAGGGCGACAGCATTTTAAATGCGCTCAAGCAGAATGAAACCCTGATTGCACTAGAAGTGGGCGGACGCGAATTCAGTACCGAGAAACTGGCTGAAACCATGAAAGGCTGGATGCTGGAAGGCAATGATGTAGCACTTGCAATTGGTGGACCGGATGGTCACTCAGAAGCCGTGCGTAAAGCTGCTGCATGGCACTGGTCACTTTCCAAGTTAACTCTGCCGCATCCTCTGGTACGTGTGATGCTGATCGAGCAGCTTTATCGTGCCATGAGCATCAATAACAACCATCCTTATCACCGAGCAGGCTAATGATTTTGCTGAAGCGTTCTTTATATGCAACGTTTTGTTGAATAATCTCTTCTGCTCTTATTTCTATTTTTCATGCATTATTGAGGCATCTTCCAGATGTGGTTTGACTTATGAACTTACAAACGTTGCCCGGCTTATTTATTTCTCATGGCTCTCCTATGCTGGCGCTGAATCCTGAGCAAGTGGGTCCTGCCTTGCATCGTTTGAGCGAAAATCTGCCACGCCCGGAAGCGATTATTGTGATGTCTGCGCATTGGGAAAGTGATGCGTTGGAAGTCAGTAGCGCAATTCGCCCAGAAACTTGGCATGATTTTCGTGGTTTCCCGCCTGAACTTTATCAATTACGCTACCCTGCACCGGGAAATCCTGAATTGGCCGAGAAAGTCTTAGGCTTGCTGGCCAATGCCGGCTTTTCTGCACATGCCAACAGTACTCGTCCGCGTGATCATGGTGTATGGATGCCGCTGCTACATATGTATCCAGATGCCAACATTCCCGTGGTAGAAATTTCCTTACCCATGTCGATGAGTGCGGATGAAATTTATCAGATTGGTCAAAGCCTGGCACCTTTACGTGAACAACAAATCCTGCTGATTGGTTCGGGCAGTATTACCCATAACTTACGGGAACTGTCTTGGGATGGAACGGCTGCTGATGTACCCGAATGGGCTTCTGGCTTTCGTAATTTTGTGGTGCATAAACTGACACATAGTGATTATGACGCCGTACTGGACTGGTCCAATATTCCGCATATGGCGCGGAATCATCCAACACTAGAACATTTTGCTCCGATTTTCTTTGCGATGGGCACAGGTCAGCGTTTTAGTCTGGTACATAGCAGTTTCACCATGGGTTCACTCGGTATGGATATTTACCGCTTCGATTAATCTTGCTTCAGCGCTAAAATCTTAATGATGGATACATTTTGCAACTCAAAGCTGCGAAATGTATCCATATTTTTTTGCAATACATCCATTATTATTGTTTGAACTTTATATAATTCATTATAAGTCCATGAAATTAAAATTTATTGTGCTGGCATTATTGCCTTTAACTTTTGCAGGCTGTCAGTCCAGTGATATTCAACGAGCTGGAGATCTTGCGGTGGCCACCATCCAACAAAAAAATGCAGATCAGATTCTTCCAGCCTATTACTGGGAACTGAATCGTGGACTAGAACGACCCGTTGTACTGAATTTCAACGCTCAAGGCCGGCTGAGCGCCGTGACGGGCTGTAATGGACTCGGGACGACCTGGTCAGTCAAAAACAATATCATCACCACCAGCGAAGTTATAGGCACTGAAATGGCCTGTGATGCAGCATTGATGGAGCAGGAACGTTTTGTCAGTCAACTTTTACAGAAGCGTGACATTCCTTTTACGCTCAATACCACAGATCCTGACAAGCCGACCCTGACGTTGATGGCCGCAAATGGTCAAACCTATGAATTTATCGGGAAAATGACTCCGGAAACCAAATACCAAGGACAGGCTGAAACAATTTTTCTGGAAATTTCCCCCGATACCAAACAATGTACCGGCGTAACCCAACAAAGCTGCTTGCAAGTCAAAGAAGTGAAATATGATCAGAATGGCCTGAAAACTCAGGTCGATAAGGACTGGACTTTATTCTATGATCAGATTGAAGGTTTTCGGCATTCACCAAATGAACGGCAGATTATTCGGGTCAAACGTTTTGAAATTAAGCATCCGGCAGCTGATCAATCGAAATATGCCTATATTTTTGATATGGCGGTTGAGCGTGAATTAGTTAAGGGTGCTCTCTAAGACTAAAAATACCAGATACAAAAAAACCGAAGCAACAGCCCCGGTTTTTTTCAGCTTAGACTAAGTCAGACTTAGAATACGCCTTGAGCAAGCATCGCATCAGCAACTTTTACGAAGCCAGCAATATTTGCACCGTCTACATAGTTCACAGTACCGTCTTCCTTAGTACCGAATTTCACACAGTTACGGTGAATTTCTTTCATGATTGCGTGTAAACGCTCATCAACTTCTTCGAAAGTCCAGCCTAAACGCAATGCGTTTTGAGACATTTCCAGACCAGAAGTTGCCACACCACCTGCATTTGATGCTTTACCTGGCGCATAAAGAATTTTCGCTTCAACGAATTTCTCAACCGCTTCAAGCGTAGAAGGCATGTTCGCACCTTCAGCCACACAGATTACACCGTTTGCAAGAAGCTGAGCAGCGTCGTCTGCATCAAGTTCGTTTTGAGTCGCACATGGCAATGCGATATCACACTTGATACCCCAAGGACGTTGTCCTTCAAGATATTCGAAACCATGTTTAGACGCGAATTCTGAAATACGGCCACGTTTTACATTTTTAAGTTCCATGACTTCAGCAAGAAGCGCCTCAGTGAAACCGTCTTTAACGTGAACTGTACCGGCAGAGTCAGAAAGTGAAACCACTTTCGCACCGAGGTACATTGCTTTTTCAGCAGCATATTGCGCAACGTTACCAGAACCTGAAATCGCAACAACTTTATCTTTGAAGCTTTCGCCACGAGACTTAAGCATTTCCTCAGCGAAATACACAGTACCGTAACCCGTTGCTTCCGGACGTGCCAATGAACCACCGAAAGTTAAACCTTTACCAGTGAATACACACGCAGTGTCGTTACTTAATTTTTTCATCATGCCGGCCATGTAGCCCACTTCACGACCGCCTACACCAATATCACCTGCAGGGATATCTGTGTTCGCACCAAGGTGACGATACAGCTCGATCATTAAAGCCTGGCAGAAACGCATGATTTCGCCTTCTGATTTGCCTTTAGGGTCAAAATCAGAACCGCCTTTACCGCCACCCATAGGAAGTGTGGTTAAAGCATTTTTAAATGTTTGCTCAAAGCCTAAGAATTTTAGGATTGAAAGATTCACTGAAGGGTGGAAACGCATACCACCTTTAAATGGACCGATCGCTGAGTTGTACTGTACGCGGAACGCACGGTTTACTTGAGTCTGACCTTGGTCATCTACCCAAGAAACTCGGAACTGGATCGCACGTTCTGGCTCAACTAGACGTTCTAGTAAACCATGTGCTGCGTATTGTGGGTTCTTTTGAATGAACGGCCACAAACTAGTCATCACTTCTTCTACAGCTTGAAGAAATTCTGGTTGATGTGCATCACGTGATTTTACGTAATCTAGGAACTCATTAAGTGTGTTGTATTTCAACGCTTAATCCTCAGCAGAAAATGGATCAAAATTGGTCAAATTTACAATCAATGTTAAATTTTGGCGCAAAATATTAAATATCTTTTGTAACTAATCTACAATACTTTTTTTGAAAATACTTTAAAATTAATTTGATAACAAATATTTATATTGATTATGAAAATTTTTTCTATGTCAGGAAATGCCAATCGAATCAAGGCTTAGATTCAGATTTATGCCTAATAATAAGGCACAAGTTGACCCTTAATTGCGCACGACTTAGGAGTTTAAAAATATGTTAAAATTGATGAATCGACATATTTTGTTTCACTTACTCTCTCATGCTTGCCATGAGTAACGCTGGTTATACATGAATTCGCCCATTTCTCTGGTCCAATCGATTGACGCTTTACTCCCTCAAACCCAATGTGGACTCTGCGGTCATCGTGACGGATGTTTACCTTATGCCCAGTCGATTACTGAGGGGGAAAATGCCAATAAATGTGTGCCGGGCGGACAGCCTGTTGCCGATGCTTTGGCTGCATTATTAAATCGTCCTAAACTTCAAGCTGAAGAAAGTGTCTGGCCAGTTCAAGCCGATGGTCGTCCTCAGCGCATCAAAGCCGTAATTCGTGAAGATGAATGTATTGGCTGTACCAAATGCATTAGCGCCTGCCCGGTCGATGCAATTATTGGTTCCGGTAAACTGATGCACACCATTCTGACCGATCTATGTACGGGCTGTGAGTTATGTATTCCCCCCTGTCCGGTAGACTGCATCGATTTGGTTGAAGATCAACAACCCTTGCCGACTGAAGCACAGCGTCTTGCGGAACAGGATGATCTGCGTCAGCGTTACTATGCGCACATCCAGCGTGAAGAAAAACGGCGTACCGATCGTAAGGGACCTGTGGTCCGTGCAGAAATTGATACTGCCCTGTTTGCCCGTTTCTCTGCTTTAAATGAGCAACTTCCTGTGATTGAAGTCGCGAGCAAGCCAGAGAATGCACCTGTAGCTTTCGATTCCAAGACCACGATTGAACTGGCAAAACTACGTACCCAAATTAAAAAACTGGAAAAACAGCTTTCGGTTCGTGAAGATGCCCGAAAACGCACCCAACTGGAAGAACTGACACAGCAATTACAGGCTTTACAGGGATAGAACATGACCACAGCAAAGGCCAAGCCCGTTAAAAACATGACCAAAAAGCAGATTCAGAACTTTTTTGAACGCCTGCGTGAACAGCGGCCTAACCCAAAAACTGAGCTGAATTATTCCAATCCCTTTGAATTACTGGTCGCGGTCACGCTCTCTGCTCAAGCTACCGATGTCAGCGTCAACAAAGCCACAGACAAACTCTTTCCAGTCGCCAATACACCGGAAGCCATTTATGCGCTAGGTGTGGACGGCTTGAAGGAATATATCAAGACCATTGGTTTATATAACTCGAAAGCGGTCAACGTGATTAAAGCCTGCGAGATGCTGATTCAGAAGCACAACAGCATCGTACCGGACAATCGTGCAGACTTAGAAGCCCTGCCGGGTGTAGGTCGTAAAACGGCGAATGTGGTACTGAATACGGCCTTTGGTCAGCCGACCATGGCGGTTGATACCCATATTTTCCGGGTAGGTAACCGTACCGGACTAGCGGTTGGCAAAAATGTGTTGGAAGTTGAACACCGTCTGGTCAAAGTCATTCCCAAGGAATTTATCATTGATTCACATCACTGGCTGATTTTACACGGTCGTTATACGTGTATTGCGCGCAAACCGAAATGTCATGAATGTGTAGTATCCGATGTGTGTAACTGGCCGGATCGGTTTGAATTTGGTGCAGCCCGCCAAATTGCAGTGAAAAATATTGAGCTTGCTGAATAGAACGGCGTGATCAAGCTGGGATAAAAATAGGTGACCAATGTGTCACCTTTTTATCGACTATGAGAAGAGTGCTTTTCGTTCAAACCAAATTCTTAGCTGAGCTGAACTATTATGGATTATTTATCCTGATCTTGTTCAGCCTTTTCCTGCTGCTTGCGCTGTTCAAGTTCGGCTTTTAATTTTGGATGGAGCTGGCGCTCAGGTCGCTTTGCTGCATTTTCAGCACGTTCTTCCTGACGTACTTTGTTGAGCATTTTAAAACTGAAATAGAACAGACCTACCAATACTGCCAGAAAGACTACCATCAACACCAATACGCCAAATTTCATAGCAACAAGTACCCTGTTCAAATACGCAATAAAAAAGAGCCCTAATATGACTTAGGGCTCTCCGATTGTCAAAATCATCGTCAGCCGATTATTTTGCCTGATCCAGAATCGCGAAAAGATCAGTTTGAACTTCATCGATTGGACGTAAACCGTTTAGCTTGTCATAAGTTGGTGCATTTTCACCAGACGCTGCACGGCCTTGGTAGAAACCAACCAGTTGCTCGGTTTCAGTGTGGTAAGAACCTAGACGCTTGCGAATTGTTGCTTCCAGATCATCAGGACGCTGAACCAGATCTTCACCCGTTTCGTCATCCTTACCTTCCACTTTTGGCGGATTGTAAACGATGTGATACACACGGCCAGATGCCGGGTGCTGACGACGGCCAGAAAGACGTTGTACGATCTCTTCATCCGGTACATCAATTTCAATCACGTGATCAATAGTGATGCCTTCATTTTCCAAAGCTTCTGCTTGAGGAATGGTACGCGGGAAACCATCAAAAATGCAGCCGTTTACACAGTCAGGTTGCGCAATGCGCTCTTTCACCAGACCAATGATCAACTCATCAGAAACCAAACCGCCATTGTCCATGACACTTTTAGCTTGTAGACCTAATTCAGTTCCTTCACGAATTGCAGCACGGAGCATATCACCGGTTGAAATTTGTGGGATATTGTAGCGCTTACAGATCAACTGAGCTTGTGTACCTTTACCTGCTCCAGGTGGTCCGAGTAAGATAATGCGCATATATAAACATCCTCATTTAAACAATATGTATGACGCCACGACCACAATCACCCGATTGTGTCCCCCGACATCTCATTATAAGAAAGCCACAAACAAATGGATTAAACCCGCGACAAAACCGGTTACCCCACCCAATAAAATCAGAATCCATTCATCTTCCTGAAATGCAGGACGTAAAAGATTCTGAAACTCCTTCGGAGTCAACTCACGTATGCGGTCTCTAAACATTTGATAGATTTTCTGTGCACGGCTCGCATTAAATGCTGGGTCGCATACAGGTACCATCGTAATTTCAATCGAGCGATCGATCAAGTCCGTCTTGAGTTTTGCATACTCTTTTGGTCCTAAAGACAGCTGTAAAGAGGTCCGAACCAGGGGTGTTTCCATAATTTCATTAATATGACGTTTGATAATGCGGCGGGTTTTGTCTTTTCTGCCGCCATACATCATCTCGGTCATGATCGATTTTAACGTAATCAGGTCTTCTGTGACTACACTTGCGAAGACGTCAGAGACTTCATCCTGACGTTTCATAAATGCGCCTTGTATGTTATAGGTGCCGATACGAGGAATCACCGGCTTAATCCACGGAAACTTGCGATTTGTGGTACGGGCAAAGAATTGCGGGTACTTTACTGGGTGTGGATAGAGTGGGTTGAATACCATCCAGATCGCGATCCAGTTGGTCAAAAAGCCCCAGATCGCAGCCCAGAACGGTACAGTCCAGTGCCACGGCACTACAAACCAGACAATCATCTGGAAAATCCCAAAGAACATCCCGATGAGGGCACTGATATGCCAGATAAAATTGATCTCTTTTTGACCCACCTTCAGGAACATACGCACCATCAAGCGACGGTCGCCTTCCATCTGGCTCACTACCATTTCACGCATATCTACAAGTGACTCGACGTTCATGGTCAGCTCAGTCACTAATTCACGCAAAATTGCCGGCATTTGTTTTTGTGCTTGTGCATAAATTCTGCGCTTAATAGCAAAAGGTAGGTTTTCCCAGAGCACCGCATTGCGATCCATCATCACTTCATCAATCAGGTGTTCCAGTTCGAAACCGACCTGCTCGCCAATGATGCGTGCCATATCATCCGGATCCATCGCCTGTAAAAATTCGCGGATAGAGCCTAATTTTGATAGTGTGTTATCGGTAATAATGCCTGAAATACGTCCAGCTTTGCGTGGCACAATCCCTTGCCAGCCCACAGGTAAAGGCCCGAGATGGAAACCCCAAAAATTGATCGGATAAAAGACCATTTTCAGCGCCATCCAGACGTGAGCCCAGGTTACAAATGCAGTCACTGGAATAATGCTGAGCACGGCCCAAAAATCCGGGCGGTTTACAAAGGTTTGCCACAACTCGTTGACGTACTCAAGCATGCATAACTTCCATATTTAATTTTTTGTTCACAGAATACACATATTAATAAGGTCGAATATTTTGTCTATAAACCGATACTTAAAGTATAGGAAAATTGTAGCCGGGGTTCTGTTTCAGCCACAGCACGACCATTTCGGTCTTCGAGTTTCTCTCCGGCACCGATCCCGACACTAAAACTGCTGATCCGTTCTGAACTAAGCAAAACATAGGCCAAATCAACGCCAGCACCTAAACGGCCTTCATACTCGCCATCAACCCGTTTGCTGTCGATATGCCCGGCATAAACCCCGACATAATAACCATTTTTGTCTTTGCCGGTGAGATGTGCAGGATAACGAAAGCCTGCCTGGCCGCCAATCGTACGATCATCATCCAGAAAAACACCACCTTTCACATAAGCAATCCCATAAGGGTTCACCCATTCGGTATTTAAATGCAGTAATTTCTGGGTAAAACCAACACCCACATTAAAGGCTTTTGCCTGAGCAGGCTCTATTTTGGTTGCAGTATTATTAATCTGATCATGTGCATAAGCCCCGTTCGCCCACAATGCAAACGCTAACAAAGGGTAAACCTTGTTCATTCCTTCACCATCTTCCTTAATTATAGTTTTTGGTATAGTCCTATTTTTATTAGATTTTACTCTAGCAGAATTATCACAACTCTTATATACAGCACTTTACAATTTTAATGTCTGCAAAGTCAAAGCTTAAAGGAACTGATTGTAAGGGCAGTTTTTCATTATCAAATCAAGTGCAGTTGCGTTAGAATACTCCACTTTGATTCTTTTCTACCACTCTCAGGTCTTAAGTCGATCGCGTATGAAGCAGCACTTTCCTTTAAAAAACGCACAACAAGAAAAGCGCATCTATCGCAGTCGAGTCTTGATTTCCATGGGGATTGTCATTTTCTTTATGCTGCTGCTGGTCAGCCGCTATGCCTATTTGCAACTGTTTAACTTTGAAAGCTTTACTACAGCTTCTGATGAGAACCGGATTCGTCTACAACCTTTACCGCCAGCGCGTGGTTATATTTATGACCGTAACGGCGTGTTGCTGGCCGATAACTATCCAGTATTTACTGCCACTTTAAGTCGTGCTGACGTACAGGATATCGATCAAACGCTCGAACGCCTGAAACCGATTCTGGAATTGACCGAAGAAGATCTTGAACGCTTTCAAACCCGGATTAAAACAGCGCGTAAAACCGAACGGGTTTCAATCAAGCTCAACCTGAATGAAAATGATATTGCCCGTTTCAGTGAAGTGAAATATCAATTTCCGGGCGTGAATATTGAAACCCAGATGACCCGCTACTATCCGCATGGTGACCTGTTCGCACATGTGATTGGTTATGTCGGTCGGATTAATGACAAAGAACTGAAATCAATTGATAAGGATCTCTATGCTGGAACCAACCTGATCGGAAAAATCGGTGTGGAAAAATCCTATGAAGAACTTTTACATGGTGTGCCGGGAAATGAATCGGTAGAAGCAGATGCCTTTGGTAATGTGCTGCGTCATTTGGGCCGTAAAGATCCAGTGCGTGGTAATGACCTGTTCCTGTCACTGGATTACGGTTTACAGGTAGTCGCTTCGGAGCAACTGGCCGGGCGTCGTGGCGCGATTGTGGCGATGAATCCTAAAACCGGAGAAATTCTGGCGCTGGTCTCCAGCCCAAGTTTTAACCCGAATCTGTTTGTGACTGGGATTAGCACCAAAGATTATTCCTACTTACGTGATAACCTTGATCAGCCGCTATATAACCGGGCGGTTCAAGGAACTTATCCTCCAGGTTCGACCATTAAACCGATGTTTGGCCTGGGTGGCCTTCATTATGGCCTGGTCGATTGGGATACAGCAATTTCCGATCCCGGCTATTTCACACTTCCGGGCGATTCGCATAAATTCCGCGACTGGAAAAAGTCAGGACACGGCGTAGTCAACTTGCATAAATCGCAAGTGGTCTCCTGTGATACTTATTTCTATGTCATGTCCTACCGTATGGGTATTGAAAAAATGAATACCTGGATGCGTCAGTTTGGCTTTGGTGAAAAAACCGGCGTGGACTTACCAAGTGAAAGCTCAGGACTGTATCCAAACCCGGAATGGAAGATGCGTACCCGCAAGGCCAAATGGTCACGCGGTGAAACCATTTCCGTCAGTATTGGTCAGGGTGCTTTTACCTCTACGCCATTACAGCTGGCTATGGCCACAGCCATTACCGCCAACCATGGCAATAAAGTCATTCCCCATGTTCTGCGTGAAAGTCGCGGTGCCAAACCATTCAAGGTGCATAATGGCACGCATGGCAAGATCGATTTTAACGGTCAGGAAGAAGACTGGATCAAGATGCGTGATGCGATGGTAGACGTGATTCAATCCGGTACAGGCCGAGGCATTAAAAGCGGCTTACAATATTCTATTGCCGGAAAAACCGGTACGGCACAGGTGAAAAGTATTGCTCAGGGCAAGCGCTATAATGAATCCTTATTGACCGATCGTCAGCTGGATCATGGCCTGTTTGTCGGTTTTGCACCTGCTGAAAATCCTGAAATTGCGATTGCAGTTATTCTGGAAAATGGTCGCGGTGGTAGTGCCGCAACGGCTCTGGCCCGTCCAATTTTTGATTACTGGTTACTGCATAAAGATAAAAATCCGGTACGCCCACAAGGCCACCAATTAAGTGGTGGTCTGATGACGGCCGGAATCAAGCCAGCTGAATTGCCAAGTGGTGCAGGCATGTTAAGTCAAGATGCAGCATCTAGTGCCGTTCCAGCCAGTGACCAGCCCAACACGACTGCTCCGACTTCTGCAAATACGACTGCATCTCCCGCAGCAACACCTGCTCCGACACCGGTAGAGCGAGATTAAAGATGAAAAACCAGCTTCGAATTATTGGTGGTGACTGGAAACGCCGCCAACTGCCTTTTGCCAGCATTGAGGGTTTGCGCCCGACGCCTGACCGTGTTCGGGAAACACTGTTTAACTGGCTGATGTGGAATGTACAAAATGCACAGGTGTTGGATATTTGTGCCGGTTCTGGGGCATTAGCGTTTGAGGCATTATCGCGTGGTGCTGCATCAGTGGTGATGATTGAGCCGGATCGTACTCAGGCACAATTTCTGACCCAAAATCTTGAACTGTTAAAAGTCACCAAAGCACGTGCACAATTAAAAGTGGCTACGGCGCAGCAAGCCTTGCCCGCTCTTCAGACACAGTTTGATCTGGTTTTTCTAGATCCGCCATATAGCTTAGATTTATGGGAAGAACTAGCGCTAAAGGCAGATCCTCTGATCAAGGACAATGCCTATATTTATGTAGAAGCAGATCGTGATTTACAATTACTTAAATTACCGTCCTCATGGCGTTTAATTAAAAATACCAAAGCCGGTACAGTTCGTGCGGGGCTTTATCAAAAAAGTATTTCTTGATTTAAATTGTTTTGAAGAGCCATTAAAAAAGGATTCCTCAGTGGAATCCTTTTTGTCATTGTAGTCAGTCAAATTTAAAGACTGTGATTAACGATCACGGCGCCAGTCGCGGTTATCTCGGTCACGTTTCCAATCCCGATGATCTTTATGGTCCTTATTTTTCCAGTCATGATTTCTGTGGTCTCGATCATAATGTCCATTACGATCTCTGTTGCCACGATAATCATCATCCCAAGGATCAACCACACAACCGGTTAATGACACAGCCAATACAGAAAGTAATATCACTTTTTTCATCATGTCCATCACCTCTTACTGCACTCTGTCAGTATCAGGCGAGTTCATGGAGAGTGAACGGAGCCATTGTTGCACTCTTGTAGAGATTTATGCATGTTTTATGCATGGCCGTAAACCTCTTTTTTCTTAATTAGCATTCATGCTTTTATGAGAATTTGAACTTTCATTTGCATAAATCCAGCTAAATGGAAGCTTGGCTTTTGTTTAAATCTTGAGAATACTGCTGCCTTTGCTTATGACCTGATCTTTATGACTTGGCTGTTATTTATTCTTGGTGCAATGGTCGCAGGTTTTGTCCAGGGGCTGACCGGCTTTGCCTTTGCCCTGATCGCCATGTCTTTCTGGGTCTGGGTGCTGCCTCCGCAACTGGCCGCGCCCTTGCTGGTATTTGCCTCGATCTGGAGTCATGTGATTTCACTCAGTCAGGAAAAAAAGCAGCTAGTTTTATCCAGGCAGTTGGTGCTGCCTTATCTGATTGCTGGTCTGATTGGCGTGCCGCTGGGTACTTATCTGTTGCAGATCATTCAAGCAGATACCTTTAAGATGATCTTGGGATTTTTTCTGGTACTGTGGTGTCCGGTGATGCTATTCAATCCGCAATTCAAAACAATTCAGCATTCAGGAAAATTGACTGATAGCTGCATCGGTTTTATTGGCGGAATTTTAGGAGGACTGGGCGGTTTTTGCGGTGCCATTCCTTCGGCCTGGGTGATGTTAAAACAATTACCCAAAACCCAGCAGCGCTATATTTTACGGCACTTTAATTTTGCAATTCAGCTTTTCACGCTGGGTACTTATGTATGGCAAGGCCTGATCAATCAAAGCCATTTACCCTATATGGCCTTGCTGATTGTTTTTGTGAGTATTCCGGCAATTTTAGGCGCAAAACTATTTTATAAAATTTCGGAATTACTGTTCAAACGCATGATCTTAAGTTTACTCGTTAGTGCAGGCTGTTTTCTATTAGCGTCCCAATTCATTTAAACACAAGATCAAGCCGAGTCTGTCTTCCCCGCTAAAGCTTGAATCCGTTGAAATAACTGCTATGTTAAGGCCAATCTTTGTAAATATAGATCATCATTATGCAGATTCGTGATCAGATTGTTCTTGTTACTGGTGGTGCACGTGGTTTGGGTTTAGCCATTACTCAGGCTTTACTGGCTGAGGGCGCGCGCGTGGTCGTCAATTATCATAGCAGTCAGCAGCAAGCTGAACAGCTGGCCCAGCAGTATCCTGAACAGGTATTTATTTATCAGGCAGATGTCACTCAAACTGATCAGGTCCGCGCTTTATTTGCCGCAGCTAAAACCCATTTCGGGGAAGCGATTCATGCTGTAATCAATAACGCACTGATTCAATTTGAATTTAATGGTGATGCACGCCCTAAAGTAGAAACGCTGACTTGGGATATGTTGCAACGGCAATTTAGCGGTGCAGTACAGGCTGCCTTAAATACTACACAAGCCGCACTGGATGATATGAAACAGGCAGGGTTTGGCCGGATCGTGAATATTGGTACAAACCTGGTGCAAAATCCGGTGGTTCCTTATCATGACTATACCACCGCCAAAGCTGCATTATTGGCCTTTACCCGCACCACGGCGCAGGACTTGGGACAATATGGCATCAATGTGAATATGCTCTCTGGTGGCCTGTTACAAACCACGGATGCCAGTAAGGCCACACCTGACATTGTCTTTGACCTGATTGCTCAATCGACGCCTTTACGCCGCGTAATTACACCAGAAGAATTTGCTGCTGCAATCCTGATGTTTTTGTCACCTTATTCACGTGCCGTCACAGGACAAAACCTGATTGTAGATGGCGGGCTGGTCAAAGGTTAAATGTTTAGAGAATGGACTTGAATTTTCAAATTCTGTTGTTCTATTTTTTAACCATTTGGTAGATTAAAAAGGTTTTGTGACCGGGTTTTACTTCTACAATAGTGCGCTCCCATAAAGCCTTTAGTCTACTTTCCATGAAATTTATCACGACATTGCTCAGTACCTTGCTACTGGCAGGTTGTATGTCCAGCGATTTGAAAAAATCAGAACAATTACTGCAAAATTTCCATTGTGCCAAGGTAGATACCGCCCAAATGCCACATAGCAGTATGACCGACTATTATCAGCAGATGTTGTATAGCAGCAAATCCAAAGTCGAGTCTTATATCAAACAGTATCATCAAGGTGAAGAGCTGTTTGACCTGCCACTGCATGAAGTGGTGGAGCAACAATATGATCTTTATAAAGATGCCTGCCAAAATCTGGGTGGAATTTTACCCGCTTCTGAAAATGCATCTTAAGTCTGTCAATCTTCATGATGATTAGGCAATAAAAAAGCAGGAGAATTTTCCTGCTTTTTTTCAACTCAATTTTAATGCTGATAATAGCGCTGATCTACGCTGAAGCATTCAGGGAATTTTGGCTGAATCTCTGCATAAAATGCCATGATTTCTGCCATGTCTTTTTCATAATCCCCTGTCGGATAAACAATTTTACCTACACCAGTTTTCTTCTTCTCATAATCCATATAGGCCAATGCAATCGGCACACCTGCATTAATCGCGACATGATAAAAACCTGTCTTCCACTGTTCCTGTTTAGCACGAGTCGCTTCTGGCGTGACCAGCATCACCAGTTTAGGATGGGTCTTGAATAATTCCGTCATCACCTGAACCATACTCGGACTAGGCTCCCCCGGCTGTTTAGGACGGCGATCAATCCCGATACCGCCCATAGCACGCACAAAAGGTCCAAATGGCAATTTCATATAACTGTCTTTAATGGTTAAGCGAACATTCACACCTAATGCTTTTAAGGCCAGTCGCGCATACAGTGCATCCCAATTACTGGTATGAGGTGCAGCAATCATGACACATTGGTCTAAATCTAAGGGCCAATGGTTATCAATTTCCCAACCCATCAGATTCAGGCTTTGTTCTGCTAACTTCTCAAACACGTCACGCACCAATTCTATTAAAAATTGCGCGAATTTTAGCAACCTCGGCAAATATAGATAGTGCCATATGATCAATAAATAAACAGTTAATCTATATTTGTATAATTGGAATTTTTAAATGAATAGTTGATTATTTTTTCCACCTTGAACTTATCTCATACATCAATTTACGGATAGTTCAGATTGCTTCCCAATATAAATAGGAATTTCTTTCTAATTTAAAGGATTCATGCATTAAAAAGCTCTTGACCTCCTAATTTTGGGATATGGCAAAAACGAGGGTCTTTTTATACTGAATCCACATTATAAATTTCAGGAAGATTCTAATGAAAAAGACTTTACTTTGTATTGCTTTAGCGGGGTTACTTAGTGCCTGCGGCGGTTCGGATGATAATGCCAGTACACCTCCAGCAAACAATGTTGGCACCCAAACCGGCGTACTGACGGACGGAATCATTTCAGGGGTGACCTATATCACCAGTAGTGGTGCAACAGGAGTTACCAACGAAAAAGGAGAATTTAAATTTAATGATGATGAAAAAGTAAAATTCTTTATTGGGGGTGTACAACTCGGTGATGAAATTGAAGCAAAGGAGCGTATCACACCATTAGATTTAGTCGAAAGTGAAAATGCGCGTATCAACCTTATGGTTTTTTTACAATCCTTAGATGGAAAAGGTGATCATAGCGATGGCATTCAGATTAGTGATGACACTAAAACAGCCTTCACTGCTGTAAAGCTTAATTTTAACCAAAGTACCACCGACTTCGTAAATGAAGTTGTCACCAAAACAGCCATCACACCAGATCAGTTGATAACACCAGAAAAAGCTTCAGAAAACTTCCAAGCAACCTTCTACAAAGATATTGCCGGTACGTGGGAGATTAACCGTACCGATAACACTGCTGTGTTGATTCACATTCTGGAAGATGGACGCTATGCACTAGGTGAAGCAGAAGCAAAAGATGAGAGTGGTCAAGCAGGCATTGAAATGGGCCGCTTAAAATGGAATGCAACAACAACCGTGATTGAACCGGAAATCCTACATGACACCAATGGTGAATGGGGACTTTCACATCCTGCCGAGAATAAACCTTATTCTTTAAACTTTAATGGAACTCAATTAATTCTTACTGAACCCGGCGTTAGTACTGAATACCGTTTAAATCGAGTTAAGCAGTCTAATAGTCTCGTCGGCACGTGGCGACTCAATGAAACGCACCTATTTGCTTTCTTTGATAACAACTATTATTTCTTCCTAGACACTGAAGGTGGAGATGACTGTGGTTGGCCAGGAATTGAATATGGCAAATATACATTGTCAGCAAATACTCTCACCACAACCGAGGTATTATTCGATACCAACGAGTGTGGTGGATTACAAGATAGTTCAAATGGCGGTAAGACAATTGCAAACATCAATATATCTAACAACAATCTTATCTTACATCCGCAAGGTGAAGATCCTGTAACTTTACAACGTGTTAAATAACCCACATCAACCGGCTTGAATATGAAATTCAAGCCGGTTTAATCAATATGTTCAAATTGAATGGTACAGCCCATCAATAAATGCATCAGTTCGATTTGCGAACAACATTGGGTTTTTTCATAAATATTTTTAAAATACGTCCGTACCGAACTCAACGTAATGCCACACTGTTCTGCAATATCTTCTATTTTATAACCATTAATTAACAACTCGCATAAATCAAACTCTCGTTTGGAAAGCTGGTAACATTGTTGTAGGTAAGTTCTTGACAGGGAATAATACTGGTTTTTATCCGTCATAAATAATGCAATCTGATGTTGAGCAGACTGTAAATGTTGCATATTTCTTAATTTTTTAAATGGCACCACCGTCAGCATGAATTGCGAGCCTGCCCCATCACTCAACGCCAGGACTCCACCCACTTCAGTCTGAATGGTCGTATCTTCCAGTAAAGCGCTTTCCAAAAGCTGATCAATACGTATCTGCTGAGCATAATTGGTTTTTAGACGGTTATGTATATCGAGATCCAGACATGAACTTTGATCAAGCATCTTTTGCGCAACAGGATTGGAATAACTTAAACACAGGTCTTGATCGAGCAGTACAATTCCGGTTTTTAAACTATCCAATACAGTATACAAGCTTAAATTATCTTGCTGAATCAAGTTGATTTGCCGGTGAATTTGCAAAGCCCGGCGTAAATGGATACTGATACGTCTTAAAAAATCCAGCTCAGGCTGTTCAAAAGGCTGTACTTCAGGTGCACGATGAATACCCAGTACTGCCCAACGATAATTTCCCCGATCCAGCAATACTCCCGCCAGATAAGATACACCGCCAGGCTTTAAACACTTCTCATAGAACACATAGTGATCCGTACCCGGCTGTTCTGCATAGTGCTGACAGTTATGACTTAAAGCATCGCCCATCTCGATCGCATTCCATAAGGGCATATGCAGTTTCATATCAATCACTCTGATACGCTCCTCTTGATAAGCGGCCAGACTTTCATTCGGGATATTGTGCGTATAGACAAAGTCATAGCCTGGATTAAGCTGATCCAGACCGGTAAAAATTGCACTCTTACTTTTAGTATAGCTCACGATATCTTTGATCACGTCCAGCCACAAAGATGGTAATACAGCAGCATCATAAATTTTTGCAATCAGATTATTTTCTTGTTCTAATTTCATTATCCCCTCCGCATTATCATTATTTTCTAATCATAGCGTTCAGAATTGGTTAACGAAACAGCATAAATTGACTTTAAACTTGGCTAAAAATTCTTAAATCCTGCTCACTTATCAATAACTCTGGCCTCATTCACCTAATGAATCAAACTTTAACAAGATTGCCCTATTTATCTGTACTGACTACTTTTAATGTAATTCATAACAAATAATTTAATAGGGTTAAAACAATGAAAAAATTAACGCTTACTGCTGCGATAGCAGTCGTTCTTGCAGGAGCTTTAACCGCCTGTTCAAAGCCCAATGATAATGAGCCGATGAGTAATAATGCTCAATCCAGCCCAGCCATGATGGAGCAAAATAACGCGGATACTAGTGTGAACCGTGCTGATAGCGCAGAAACTTCGCTAGATTGGGCAGGTGAATACGAAGGTGTTTTTCCTTGTGCTGACTGTGAAGGGATTAAGGTCGAGCTAGATCTCAATCCGGATAAAACCTATGAGCTAAATGAGGAATATTTAGGTAAAGCTGGAAATAATGAGACCGAAACTAAAGGTAGTTTCAGTTTTGACCCTCAAGATCCTTCAATCATCACATTAGATAACAAAGCTGAAAACCGTAAATTCTTTGTTGGTGAAAATTTTGTTGAAGCACGCGAGATGAAATCAGGTAAAAAAATTGACAGTAATTTAAATTATAAATTAGTTAAAAAGTCCGCATCATAATTTTGTAAACGCATAAAAAATCCCCGCTATTGCGGGGATTTTTTATGAAATGCTCGGATGATGAATTACATCATGCCGCCCATACCACCCATGCCACCCATATCAGGCATTGCAGGTTTGTCTTCTGGGATTTCAGTGATCATGCATTCAGTGGTCAGCATCAAGCCAGCAACAGAAGCGGCGTGCTCAAGTGCAGAACGCGTTACTTTAGCAGGGTCAAGAATACCCATTTCCAGCATATCGCCATATTCGCCAGTTGCAGCATTATAACCGAAGTTACCTTCGCCATTCTTCACAGCGTTGATCACTACAGAAGGCTCATCACCTGCGTTAGATACGATTTGACGAAGCGGTGCTTCAATCGCACGACGAAGAATGTTGATACCTACGTTTTGGTCATCATTCGCGCCTGTTACGCCTTCAAGTGCAGATGCAGCACGTACTAGTGCAACACCACCACCCGCAACGACACCTTCTTCAACTGCAGCGCGAGTCGCATGAAGCGCGTCATCTACACGGTCTTTTTTCTCTTTCATTGCAACTTCAGTTGCAGCACCGATTTTGATGACAGCAACACCGCCAGCAAGTTTCGCTACACGCTCTTGAAGTTTTTCTTTGTCATATTCTGAAGTAGATTCTTCGATCTGTGCACGGATTTGCTGTACACGGTCAGCGATTTGGCCAGCATTACCAGCACCATCTACAATTACAGTATTTTCTTTAGATACAGTTACTTTATGTGCTGTACCCAAGTGATCAAGCGTCGTTTGATCCAGCTGCATGCCGATTTCTTCAGAAATCACAGTACCGCCAGTCAAGATCGCGATGTCTTGAAGCATAGCTTTACGACGATCACCAAAACCAGGTGCTTTTACCGCACATACTTTGATAATACCGCGCATGTTGTTGACAACAAGCGTCGCAAGCGCTTCGCCTTCAACATCTTCAGAAATGATTAAAAGCGGTTTGCCAGTTTTAGCAACAGCTTCAAGTACTGTAATCAATTCACGAATATTGCTGATTTTCTTATCAACAAGAAGAATGAATGGATTTTCAAGTTCAGCTGTTAAAGTATCTTGCTTGTTCGCGAAGTACGGAGAAATATAACCGCGGTCGAACTGCATGCCTTCAACTACGTCAAGCGAATCTTCGAAGCCTGAACCTTCTTCAACCGTGATCACGCCTTCTTTGCCCACTTTTTCCATTGCTTGCGCAATCAGCTGACCTACAGTCGTATCAGAGTTAGCAGAGATCGAACCTACTTGTTCAATCGCTTTAGAGTCTGATGCTGGTTTTGCAGTTGCCTTGATGTTTTCAACTACAGAACGTACCGCAATATCGATACCGCGTTTCAAGTCCATTGGGTTCATACCCGCTGTTACTGACTTGATGCCTTCATTCAAAATCGCTTGTGCCAATACAGTTGCAGTCGTTGTACCATCACCTGCGATGTCATTGGTTTTTGAAGAAACTTCACGAACCAGTTGAGCACCCATGTTCTCGAACTTGTCTTTCAGCGTAATTTCTTTGGCAACAGTGACACCATCTTTAGTGATGTGCGGTGATCCAAAAGAACGGTCGATAACAACGTTACGGCCCTTAGGACCCAAAGTAACCTTTACTGCATCTGCAAGGGTGTTTACACCAGCAATCATTTTTGAACGAGCTGAATCACCAAATTTTACGTCTTTAGCTGACATATTTGACTCCGAATATTGTTGTATCTTTACAAAATCTGATTTGGAACGAATAAAACTTTTTTAGCGCAGATTAAGCTTCTAATACCGCTAAAATGTCAGATTCTTTCATGATTAAAAGCTCTTCGCCGTTTACTTTTACAGTAGTGCCTGCATAAGTACCGAACAATACTTTGTCGCCAACTTTTACGTCTAACGCGCGTACGCCATTGTCAGTGATTTGACCATTACCAACTGCAATGATTTCACCTTGAGCAGGTTTTTCAGCAGCCGAACCTGGAAGTAGAATGCCCCCAGCTGTTTTAGTTTCTTCTTCAACACGACGAATAACAACGCGGTCATGTAATGGACGAATGTTGCTCATAAATAACTCCATCAGACTAAGTCTTTTTTAGGTCACTGATGACGACTTAATTATTCCATGGGTCATCATCAAAAATTTTTGATGTCACTTTTATGGAGATGGAATAAAACGCTTCAAGGGCAAAAATGAAAAAAAATTGGTTTTTTTTAACGAATCATAGGTTTTCGTCTATTTATTCGGCAGATCAGCCTTCAACATAAAGGCTTGTGCCACTTCATCGAATAAATATTGAGAAATTTTTCCTGTGGCATCAATCAGATTAAAGCTGTTCGGTTCATCTTTATGTAGACGATTTGACGCAGAAGTCCCTGCATGTACATCATATACAGGATGATCCATCCCCAATCCGAACATCTGATTCAAATCATAAATCGCCGGTTGATGCAGATGCCCATGCAACACCGCAAACAGACCATGCTCTGCCCAGGCCTCTAAAGCAATTTTGGCCATCAATGGGCTGTCCTTGAAACCGCGCTTATTTTGAAAAGGCACATAAAAAGGCTGATGGCTGACAATGATTTTTAATTTGGAAGCAGGCGCCTGCGCCAGCGTCAGGTCAATACGCTGAATCTGCTCAAGGGATAAATGCCCTTTGGTATGATATCGACGTCGGATCGAATTCACCCCAATCAGATAAAAATTTTCAGTTTCAAATATTGGCTCCAATTCACCAAAAAAAATCTGGTAACGGGTAAATGGATTGAAAAGCCGATTCCACAAATGATAGAGCGGAATATCATGATTCCCCGGGATCACCATATAAGGCGTATTGAGCTGATCTAAAAATTTTTTGCAGGCAAAGAATTGACCCAAACGTGCGCGCTGAGTCAGGTCACCACTGATGACGACGGCTTCAAGTGGATGGGTCTGACAGAAATGCCGAATCGCTTCTAAACACTCCGGCTTCTCTGTTCCAAAATGCAGATCAGACAGATGCAGGATCATGTGGCACCATTACGTTTAGGCTATCTTTTAATACAGAAATATTGAGTGGCGGGGCCATTTCCACAATTTCCCCATCAATCGCTACCATCAGTTTCTTGGCTCGGGATTCGATTCGGACTTGATCGGCTGCAAAACTATAAACACCCGATGCCTGGTCAATCTTGCCACGAATCAGCTGATACACTAGCTTAAATAAAGTAAGCTTATCACTTTTAGAAACTACCACTCCCGCCACTTTACCTTTTTCAGCCGCTTCTGCAATGCGCATTTTCATATCTGCCAGTTGCAAGGGATTATTGCCAAAAAAGATCAGTGGTGTTTTTACCGGATATTTCTTTTGATCCACCCAGATTTTTAGTTTTAATTCTCTACGATCGCGAATTAAAACATCCAGTGCAGAGGTATAGGCATGTAGCGGTAGGCGACCAAAAATACGATTATAGTCTTCACGTTTTTTAATGAATAAAGGATATAGACCTAGACTGGCATTATTCAGATAAATTTCCTGATTGATACGAGCAACATTCATACGTTGTGGCTGTCCTGTCGCAATCACTTTTGCCGCTTCAAGCAAATCCAGCGGAATCCCCAATAATCTCGCCACATAGTTAAAAGTCCCTAAAGGCAAAATACCGACAGGAATTTGCGTATTCAACACATGTTTGGCGACTGTATTTAAAGTGCCATCTCCGCCTGCCGCAACGATGATTCCTGACTCGCTAGATGCCAAATGCTGTTCAAGCACCTCAACCATAATTTTATCAAATTGCTGTGAATCATTGATTTCATAAGCTTTAGTTTGATAACCCTGCGCTGAAAATATATCGATCAGCTGCTCATAAATGCCTTCTGGCCCCTGTATGCGAAAACCAGCTTTATGATTAAAAATCAGCGATAAGGGTTTAGATTGATTAGACATTTTTCGCGCAATTTCATTGAAGCCTATTGGCATTTTGTCCAATTCATAGACAATTAACAGTGGCTTTATGTAAAATTCAAATGGCAACCATTTATTTAATCAATAATGAATATTAGAGATCTTATAAAACTAAGATAATGATTTTAATATCAATTTTTAAAATAAATACCACTCATCACTTATATAAATAACCTTAATAATTCAAATGTTTAGTTTTATCTTGTTGTTTTACTTATATTTATAAATAAAATAGCATTATATTCCAAAAGAAATCTAGCACTTCTTTGGTCTTATTTTTTTTATCATTTTATGCTTTAATACAGCCACTTTTTTTCATACTTCATCTGGGCGATATTTTTTATTGCTCGGATTGTACTTTGTACATCTAATTTGTACACATTTGAGATAGGCCTCACCATGACCCAAGTGAACGCACCAGAATTCGTTCGTCACCCTAAGCTTATTGCTTGGGTGGAAGAGATTGCTAAATTAACAAAACCAGCAAAAATTGAATGGTGTGACGGTAGCGCAGAAGAATATCAACGTTATATCGACTTGATGATCGCTAACGGCACAATGCAAGCGCTGAATCAAGAAACTCATCCTGGTTCTTATCTTGCAAATTCTGATCCGTCTGACGTAGCACGTGTTGAAGATCGTACTTACATCTGTTCTGAAAACAAAGACGATGCTGGCGCGACCAACAACTGGGAAGCACCTGCTGTCATGCGCGAAAAATTGAACGGTTTATTTGACGGTTCAATGGCAGGTCGTACACTTTATGTGGTTCCATTCTCAATGGGTCCATTGGGTTCTCATATCGCTCATATCGGTATCGAGTTAACTGACTCTCCTTACGTTGCAGTAAGCATGTCTAAAATGGCTCGCATGGGTAAAGCTGTTTATGACGTTCTTGGTACTGACGGTGAATACGTTCCTTGCGTACACACTGTAGGTGCTCCGCTTGCGAACGGCGAAAAAGATGTTGCATGGCCTTGCAACAAAGAAAAATACATCGTGCATTACCCAGAAACTCGTGAGATCTGGTCTTATGGTTCTGGTTATGGCGGTAACGCATTGTTGGGTAAAAAATGCCTGGCATTACGTATTGCATCATTTATGGGTCGTCAACAAGGCTGGTTAGCTGAACACATGCTGATCCTTGGCGTGACCAATCCACAAGGCGAAAAACACTACATCGCAGCTGCATTCCCATCTGCATGTGGTAAAACAAACTTCGCTATGTTGATTCCACCAGCTGGCTATGAAGGCTGGAAGATTGAAACTGTAGGTGACGATATTGCCTGGATCAAACCAGGTGAAGACGGTCGCTTATATGCAATCAACCCTGAAGCTGGCTTCTTCGGTGTAGCGCCTGGTACCAATACCAAAACCAACCCGAACTGTATGGCAACCATGCACAAAGACGTGATTTATACCAACGTTGCTGTGACTGACAACGGTGAAGTTTGGTGGGAAGGTCTGACTAAAGAAGCGCCTGCCAACCTGACTAACTGGAAAGGTCAACCACACACTGGTGAAGAAAAAGCAGCGCATCCAAATGCTCGCTTCACTGTTGCAGCTGGTCAATGCCCTTCTATTGATGCTGACTGGGAAAATCCAGCAGGTGTTCCAATTTCCGCGTTCATCTTCGGTGGTCGCCGTGCAGACACTGTGCCTCTAATTTCAGAAGCATTTGACTGGGTTGACGGTGTTTACAAAGCTGCAACGATGGGCTCTGAAACAACTGCTGCTGCTGTTGGTCAACA
The DNA here is from genome assembly GCF_056857555.1 of Acinetobacter sp. L-24. Next base: position 49,113 of record NZ_JBSXNI010000043.1, read on the forward strand.
AGGTGTTGTTCGTCGTGACCCGTTCGCGATGCTTCCATTCGCGGGCTACAACATGGCAGATTACTTCACGCACTGGTTAGAAATGGGTGAGCAAGTGGGTGCGAAAGCTGCTGCTGCTGGCAACAAACTTCCAGGTATCTACAACGTGAACTGGTTCCGTCGTGATGCTGAAGGCAACTTCGTATGGCCTGGTTTCGGTCAAAACATGCGTGTTCTTGAGTGGATCATTGACCGTTGTGAAGGTCGTGCTGATGCTGTTGAAACACCAATCGGCCTAGTTCCTACTTACGAACAGCTGAACTGGACTGGTTCTGACTTCACTAAAGAACAGTTTGACCTAGTAACTTCTCAAGACAAAGATCAATGGATCAAAGAGCTTGAAAGCCATACTGAATTGTTCGATAAGTTAGGTGAGCGTTTACCGGAAGCGTTAAAAACTCGTCAAGCAGAACTTATTGCTGCGGTTAAATCTGCTTAATTGCTGATTTAATTAAAAAAGGTCGCGTAAGCGGCCTTTTTTATTGGCTGTTTAAACAATTGATCACAATTGACCAGAGCAGCAGTTTAAGCAAAATATGGCATACTTAAGCCAAGACTTCAGGAACTATAAATATGAAAAGAACAACAGTAATTTTGGCTATGGCTGCGAGCAGTTTCGTACTGAGTGCATGTCAGACCACACCCCATCAATTCAATGGACAAAGTGGCTATGAAATTCTGGAACGTTCAGGCAATACAGCAACCTTGAGCTACACCCTCTCAGGACGACCAAGCCAGGATGAAAATCGCTTGCAAGCCGCTTGCAGACACGTATTAGGAAATTCCAAAACTTACAACATCCAGATTTTAAGCACCAATGAAATTTCCAATCCAACTGCGGAACAGGAAAACTATGGCCGCCAACTGGGTAATAGCCGCACGCAAATCAGCTTGAGCAATACGCCTGATTTACATAATAGCGAGAACCCGGGTGCACGCGAAGCCTTAGAAGCCCGCCCAACGACCATGCGCGTTATTCGTTATACTTGTTCTTAACATCTAATACTTAGTTACTTAATCAGAGTAAGACAATCAAAAAGGGCTAACTGCCCTTTTTGATTTTTCAACTTTAACGTGTTTTATAGAAACTGACATTACGAAATTCTGGTGATTCATCCAGATCTGGCCATGTTGTCGCACTACGTTCATCCAGTTTTTTATATTGAGGATGACTAAAGTTTTTTACCCGACTGTCTGCAACCCACACCTCAGGTGCAAATTTTAAAAACTCATCCAGGAAGAAACGGTTACATTGATCATAGAGCACATCTGCGGCTAATAGAATATCCACCTGCTCTGCCTTATATAGGTCATCCAGATATTCAAGCTCAACATCATTCAGCTCCGCATTGGCGTGACAGGCATCCAGACTGACTTGATCAATGTCACAGCAAATCACACGTTTTGCACCTGCCATTTTTGCTGCAATGGCAACTACGCCCGATCCAGCCCCAAAATCCAAAACAACTTTATCTTTGACATGATGCGGCTCCGCCAATAGCCACTGCGCCATCGCCAAGCCTGAGGCCCAACAAAAGATCCAGTACGGTGTATCGTTCCAGATGCGACGGATGACTTCATCATCGAGTTTGTCAGTTGGGAATACTGGCGGAATCAGCCACAGGGAAATGGGTGTATCCGGCAATTGCTGTGCATGCAGCTCACAATATGGAATCACATCATGCAAGGCTTTTAGTAGATGTTCTGGGGCTTGAGGGAGTCGGAAGGTGCAGCTCATTAGATTTCTTTTAATTAGTATTAATGTCTTTGAAGAATCTCCCCTAGCCCCTCTTTAAAAAAGAGGGGGAAACTCCATCCAAAAATAGTGATCAGAGTTCCCTCCTTTGAAAAAGGAGGGTTAGGGAGGATTTGATTAACCTAAAGCTTTTTCAGCAGCTTCAACCGTTTGACGGATTAAAGTGGTAATCGTCATTGGACCTACACCACCCGGAACTGGTGTGTAAGCAGAAGCAATTTCTTCAATGCCTACAAGTTGGATATCACCTACACCACCGCCATCACGTGGATGGAAACCAGCATCAACAACCACAGCACCTGGTTTGATCCAGTCTTTTTGAATTAATTCTGCTTTACCTACCGCACCGACAATGATGTCCGCTTGCTTAACAAAGCTTGCAAGATCTTGAGTACGTGAATGGCAAATGGTTACGGTTGCATTCGCTTCTAGCAGCATCGCTGCCATTGGTTTACCCAAAATTGCAGAACGACCGACAACTACTGCATGTTTACCTGCAATTTCAATGTTATGTTCTTTCAGGATGGTCATGATACCCGCAGGCGTCGCTGAACCATAGGCTGCTTCGCCCATTGCCATACGACCATAACCAAGACAAGTGACGCCATCTACGTCTTTTTCAAGCGAGATTGCATCGAAACAGGCACGCTCATCAATTTGAGCTGGAACCGGATGTTGCAGCAGAATACCGTGCACATCAGGATTTGTATTTAATTTTTCAATTTCAGCCAATAATTCTTCAGTTGTGGTTTCTTTAGGAAGTTCCACTTTGAGTGAATCCATACCAACACGGCGGCAAGCATTGCCTTTCATGCGAACATAAGTTGCAGATGCGCCATCGTCACCTACCAAAATCGTCGCAAGAATTGGAGTACGACCTGATTTTGCTTTCAGCGCTTCTACGCGAGTAAACAAGTCAGCTTCAATTTGCTTCGCCAATGCACGACCGTCTAGAACTAATGCCACGGCACTTCTCCCAAGTGTTGATATGAATCAATTTTGCACATTCTACATGAATAATTTAAATATTTTCCGCCAGATGATGTTTTTATGCGCATACAGATGAATACACTATTGTTTTTTTTTCTGAGCTTGCTAATATACGCATCAACAAGACGCGGCGGGGTGGCAGAGTGGTCATGCAGCGGACTGCAACTCCGTGGACGCCGGTTCGATTCCGACCTCCGCCTCCATCTTGTTAAAGCCCGAGTGGTGAAATCGGTAGACACAGGGGATTTAAAATCCCCCGCCCACAAAGCGTGCCAGTTCGAGTCTGGCCTCGGGCACCATTCTTCTACTATAGAAAGATGGCGCAAATAAAGAACCCAGCGAAAGCTGGTTTTTTTATGCCTGTAATTTAATAAATCAAAAAAATAAGTAAATTAAATTTCCATTTAAAGCATGATCATTAATTAAGCTACCCTGCTCTACGTTCTCAATATCATCCAGCAGAACGTAAATATCCTTGCAAATCCTGTTCCAGTTTCTGCTGAAAATGAATCGGCTCAATAATTTTCACATAGGGCAACCAGTAACGCACCAAAGGCAACAACTGCATTTCGTGACGAATCTGGCAACTGATCACTAACTCTCCAGTCTCGGCTTCCTGCTCGATCTGCTGTTCTGGAAATAAACGGCGCTCTTTAAAAAAGACCGTGACTTCAGGTTGTACCCTGATTAAGACTTGCTGCTTTTGCTGCCCAAACCAGATGCTGTCTTCATCTGCCAGCATTTTCAGTATTTCAGGATCATGCGCAAAGCTCTCCGCCTTAGAAACCAGCTTGAGCTGTTGCACCTGACTTAAGCGATAGGTGCGCAACTTGTCCTGATCTACGCCCACCAGATACCAGATACCATGATGGTGAATCAAGCGATAAGGCTTAATGATTCGCAATTGATCTGAATATTGCAACTCAACCTGCTGACGTTTATAGATTGCGCTTGCAAGCAACTTGAAATGTTCGGCAAACTGTTTGGCATCTTCAAAATAATAGCCTTTTGCCGAAAATACCTGATTTGCCCGCTCATCCAGCAGTTCACGCATAAAAGACATATCCAACGCCGGATACAACTCACTGATCCCCGAAAGCTGGGCAAAAGTCTGGATATCCTGCAATTTAAACCGCCCTAAATAAGAGGGTTCCAGATAATATCGTTTCTGTTCATCTTGAAGTAAGGGTAAGTAAGAGCCTAGACGATCAAAATCACGCTCAATGGTGCGGGTGCTGACCTGAAATTCTGCAGCTAGCTCTGCAGCCCGGAGTTGATATCCGACGTTTAATTTGGTCAAAATTCTGGCTAAACGCTCTGCAAGACGCTCATGTGTTGAAGCTGGGCGCTTCATAAATCCCCACTTAATACATTCTCATGTACTTATTTATCGCTAGATGTTGAATGATTATACTGAATGCCGATCAATGAATAATATTAGGACAAAGTCTAAGATATTTTTTTGCATCAGATCTTGACCCTTTATTCACCCTAAAAATACAAGATCTTATTTGGATTTTCTGGATGCTTTCTTGCTTGAATGACGATTTTGTATTGTTAATCTTTCTATATAACGCTCCAGATGCAGCATCGCCCGATACATTTTATGTAACTCTACCCAGCTGATGGTTCCGCGAATAATCATTTTATGAATACGTCGTAATGCTCTTAAACTATGTTTTGAACTATATGCTGTTGAAATAATTTTCATCTTATTTTCCCTCTCACATTCATGTGAATGTTTAACCATTTGGTCGGAATTATCTATACATGCAATTTACGTGTCATAATTGACAGGTTGTGTCGAACAGTTAACATTTTTTAATTTTTATTCAAGATTTTATATATTTATTTGTAATAATATTTTACTTAAAATTTAAAAAAGCCAGTAAAATTACTGGCTTTTTTTGAATCACTTATCTCGTATTAAATAATTTCAACTACAACTTTACCCACATGCTCTCCAGTATCCATTGTGGCATGGGCATCCTGAATCTGATCGAACTTAAACGTTTTATAGATCATCGGGAGACATTCGCCTTTTGCCCACAATGGTGCAATCTGCTCTTTCAGGCCTTGTGCAATTTCCGCTTTTTCAGCCGTGCTGCGTGCACGCATGGTCGAACCGGTAATGGTCAGACGTTTCATCATGATTTGACCCAGTTTGACTTCTTTGGCCTTGGCACCACCCAAGAAAGCGATATAGACCAGACGTCCATCACGGCGCAACAAATTCAAATTACGATCTAAATATGGTGCACCGACCATATCTAAAATGACATCGACACCACCATTGTCCGTGGCTTCATTAATAACTTGCTCAAAGTCCTGAGTTTTATAATTAATAGCCGTGGTTAAATCAGAAATAGCCACAACTTTTTCATCTGAACCGACAGTTGCAAAGGTTTTGATGCCAAGTGATTTACACAACATTAAAGCAGTCGTACCAATCCCGCTCGTTCCACCATGTACCAGTACAGTTTCCCCTGCTTTAGCCTTACCCATCTGGAACACGTTCGCCCATACAGTAAAGAAAGTTTCAGGAATGGCCGCTGCCTGTACAAAACTTACGCCTTCAGGAATATTCAAGGTCTGGCTTTCAGGTATGACGCAATATTCAGCATAACCGCCACCATTGGTCAAACCACAGACTTGATCACCAACTTTAAACTGACTTACATCACTACCAATCGCAACCACCTCACCTGCCACTTCCAGGCCAGGAACTGGCGTTACCCCTTTCGGCATCGGATATAAGCCTTGACGCTGCAGGATATCTGGACGGTTAATACCAAAGGCATGAACTTTTACCAGAACTTCGTCTGCCTTGGCTTCTGGTATAGCGACCGTTTCAAAGCTAAGTTTATCGACACCACCTGGTTCTGTAATAATGACTTGCTGCATGGTTTGTTGCGACATGATTTCTTTCCCTAATCTATGCATTTCATATATCTTGGACTTATTTGAACATAGTTAGCATGAGGAATGAAGCTACATCGGACTTATGTATAATCGGGGGACTATTCAGGAAATTGATAATAGGCCGACCATGACCCAAGTGATCGAATATAATGAAAACAATTACAGTGATTTTGAGTGGTTTGAAGGTTTTGCTGTGATTCGCTTTTATGCAGACTGGTGCAAGCCTTGTGTTCAGAATTTTCCGGTCTTTGCCGAACTGGCGACATACTATACTGAGGTAAATCCTGAGATTAAATTTGGCAAGATCAATGTGGATCAGTCTCCGATTTTAACCTTGCGCTATAATGCCTATGGTTTGCCTTCTACGCTTATTTTTAGAAATGGAGAAATTATTAAAAGGATTGCAGGCGTGAAAAGTTTAACCGAAATGAAAGCAATTCTGGCCTTAGTCCTCAATGATTCTTATGAATAATTACCCATGTGAAGCCAAATCTAACAAAAATATTTCTTTTAGCTCACTATCTAAATACGGAGCCTTTAATTAACTACGCCCTTTATATTCCTTTACCATTCGATCACTCACATCTTCCGGATAACACAGGGGCGCATATCCGCCTGCACGATTATAAGCACTACGTTTACCACAGCGACTACCATTACTTGCAGTATTGTAAGGACACGGACAATTTCCCGGATAATTCTCAATCGACTGCTGGATTATTTTTTGCTTGATTGCTTCAACGCTTTGGCTGCTCTGTTTGGCTTCAGCTCCAAAAGCCACACACAAGCCAGCCAGCAATATTAATTTTTTCATATATTCCCCAAATCTAGGGAGTATTGTATTAATTGACTAGTAAATTGAAAGATCACATTTTGACTAATCGAATGATTTTCATGCAATCAAAATTTAGGCAATAAAAAACCCGCTTTTCAGCGAGTTTCTTCAAATCAGTCCAGTCTTAAAGACGAACCAATTCCACAATCTTCTCAGCAAGTTCTTCAACTGTATCTACGGTTAAAGTCGTGTCTGTACCTTCAGCAGCATCGGTAATCACAACCACACCAGTTTCACGAACCAGTGCAACCTGCTCCGCATTCAAACCTGCTTTAGCAATAGCAACGATCCCTTGCTGAATCAGCAAGCTTTCTAGCGCCTGAGCATTTTCCAAAGCTTTACCAGATACAGTCACCGCAGCAGGTTTTTGACCCAAACGTGCCGCACGTGCTTCTGCAGTGACAGGCTCATCGTGTGCAGACCATTCAACTGATTCTTCCACCATACCAGCACCAATCGTCACGTTATTCAAACGATCGATGAAGATAAACGAACCGGTGAAACGGCTGTCTTGATAACGGTCAAAGACCACTGGTGCATCAAATTCAACAGTCACATTGGCGATTGCATTTAGCTCAAGTTTATCCACCTGAACTTTTTCCAATGTGTTAACGTTGGTACGGTAATGAATTGCCGTTACTTTTGCCGGAACGGTTTGCGTACCAATCTTGATGTTGTACAGCTTACCCAGTACAAGTGGTTGATCTGCCATCCACACAACAGTCGCTTGAACTGAACGGGAAATATTTGGAACAGCTTGATCCGCACGAATTAACACGTTACCACGTGAAATATCAATTTCATCGTTAAGCGTTAAAGTCACTGCCTGACCTGCAACTGCATGCTCAAGATTGCCATCAAAAGTGACAATTTCTTTGACAGTCGATGATTTACCAGAAGGTAATGCTGTTACGGTATCGCCAACATTGATATCGCCAAGTGCGATCGTACCGCAGAAACCACGGAAGTCAAGGTTTGGACGGTTCACGTATTGCACAGGGAAACGGAAATCCTGCTTCGCTGAACTACGGTTAATTTCCACCGATTCAAGTGTACCCATCAGCGTTTCACCAGTGTACCATGGCGTATTGGCTGACTTGTTCACCACGTTATCGCCATTCAATGCAGAAATAGGCGTAAAGATGATATTGCTTGGTTTACGATCGCCCAATTGTGCAACGAATGCCGCATATTCAGCCTGGATTTCATTGAAACGTGTTTCAGAGAATTCCACCAAGTCCATCTTGTTGATCGCAACAATGATGTTCTTGATCCCGAGCAAACTCGCAATAAAGGTATGACGACGTGTCTGGGTTTGCACGCCATAACGTGCATCAATCAAAATGATTGCAAGGTCACACGTCGATGCACCTGTCGCCATGTTACGAGTGTACTGTTCGTGTCCCGGCGTGTCCGCGATGATGAACTTACGTTTTTCTGTCGAGAAATAACGATAGGCCACATCAATGGTAATGCCTTGCTCACGCTCTGCTTGTAAACCATCGACCAGAAGTGCCAAGTCAGGTGCATCACCTGTCGTACCGACTTTTTTCGAGTCACGGGTCACGGCCTGTAATTGATCTTCATAAATCAATTTTGAATCGTACAGCAGACGACCGATTAACGTCGATTTACCATCGTCCACGTTACCACAAGTCAGGAAACGCAACAGGTCTTTATTTTCATGTTGTTTCAGATAGCCCAAGATATCTTGGCTGATTAAATCAGATTGATGAGACATCGCTCAAAGCTCCACATATTCTTTAGAAATCGGTTAAATCTAAATCCACCTAAGTCCTCCTTTGATAAAGGAGGACTTTCCTCCATTTTATTTTGGGAGTCCCCCGCTTTCATAAGGAGGGGGTTAGGGGGAGATTTATAGATATTAGAAGTAGCCTTCCTGCTTCTTCTTCTCCATCGAGCCTGCTTCATCATGGTCAATCATACGACCTTGACGCTCAGAGCTGGTTGCCAGCAACATTTCCTGAATAATTTCCGGCAAGGTATTGGCGGTAGATTCCACAGCACCTGTTAATGGATAACAACCCAAAGTACGGAAACGTACCGATTTCATTTGTGGAACTTCACCTTCTTTTAAAGGCATACGTTCATCATCAACCATAATAAGTGTGCCACTACGTTCAACCACAGGACGTTCTGCAGCCAAATAAAGTGGTACTAATGGAATACTTTCCAAATAGATGTATTGCCAGATATCCAGCTCAGTCCAGTTAGATAATGGGAATACACGAATACTTTCGCCCTTGTTCACTTTACCGTTGTAAAGATTCCAAAGTTCTGGACGCTGGTTTTTCGGATCCCAACGATGTTTCGAATCACGGAATGAATAAACACGTTCCTTGGCACGTGATTTTTCTTCATCACGGCGCGCGCCACCAAAAGCAGCATCAAAACCGTATTTATCCAGGGCCTGTTTTAAGCCCTGAGTTTTCATGATGTCGGTATATTTAGAACTACCGTGGTCGAACGGGTTAATACCTGCCTCAACCCCTTCTTTATTCTGATGCACGATCAAATCGAAACCATGGGTTTTCGCCATATTGTCCCGGAAAGTGATCATGTCTTTAAACTTCCAGCCTGTATCGACATGTAATAATGGAAATGGAAGTTTTGCTGGGTAGAACGCTTTTAGCGCAAGATGCAGCATGACCGCTGAATCTTTACCAATCGAATACAGCATGACCGGATTTTCAAACTCGGCAGCAACTTCGCGGATGATATGAATACTCTCAGCTTCAAGCTGTTTGAGATGAGTAAGTCTTTCCTCATTTAACGACATGGACAACACCAGCTTAGAAAAACGTGTACTTATGACACTTTTGAAAATTTATATTCATTATAGTGATTTACTTATCCTATCCATTGCTTGTTTTATGATATTGATATATCAAAAGCTCATATAAAAATTCATCAATAATGAATATCAGTTTTTATGAATCAATAATTTGCCCAATTCAAGCGAGGATATTGTGTGGTATAGCTATATATTACCCTGTCGCTAAGCCAATAAAATCCTAGGAAAATAATCTAAAGTAGTGGTTCTCAAATAGTTAAAAAATTACTAGAGTAAGACTCAATTCTCCCTATTGATATACTTCGTTTATGCCCTATAGCGCTTTTGATCTTGCCACTGTAAAAACCCGTCTGGAACAGGCCCAGCTTGCTAGTTATATTTATCAGCACCAGCAAAATATTTTGGTCTTGCAAGAACCTTTCAGTGATGATGGCAAGCCTTTAAATATCTATCTGCAACACGAGCTGACCGCGGATCAAATCGGATTACAGTTTGGTCTACGTTTGCAAGAAGGTCATTGGGAATTTCTAATCGGCGTTACTTATAGCAACCAGAACGCAGCTTACGAAATCGGTGCTGGCAACCTCAAAGGTGATCAAAAAGCCTTTAACTTATTATATGCCTTTTATAATTATCCTAAAGCGTTCTATCTGGTGGCATTACCTTTGACAACCAACAGTCAGATTTTGGAGCAAACCTTGCAACAGCAGCTCTTCAAGCAGCCTAATCTCGACTTCCTGAATACTGCAGTCAAGGTCAATCCTATGGGCGAACAGGTCAAATGGATGCAACACTATATTCTGCAACAGACTTTAGATATGAAAGTCCGGATTCAGACTGCCCTGCTTTAGACTTGAATAGAAAAATTTAGAGATACTCAGGTCGATGTATCTCTATATCTTTCTCAGGCAAGCATACACAGAATGCCATGCTATTCAGAATTCCTATTGCCGCTATGACATCACTTGCTCAAACATCCATTTAACTTATAGTTTATTATTAATTTTAATAGTTTAATAATTATTAAATAATCAATATATTCAATCCTTGTTTATAAGGTTTTTTGTTATTTTTTTACATACAAAATCAACAATTACTGTTATCGTTATATCAATAAAAACTTTCAGATACTTTTCCTAAAAACATAATTATAGAGATAAAAAAATGTGGGAACTGTTTACGCATCCATCCAATATCGTATTTAGTATTAGCCTGAGCCTAATGCTGATGTTTGCAGCACTAGAATGTATTCTATTGCTGCTTGGCGGCGGCTCTCAGCATATCTTTGAACAGTTTTTACCTGAAGATCCCCTGCAACCAGAAATAAGCCCGGATCAGTCTCCGGGTGTTTTCAGCAAAGTATTTGACTGGTTATATCTGGGGCGTCTGCCTTTATTTATCTGGCTAATCATTTTTCTGACCAGTTATGGGTTAAGCGGTTTATTGATTCAGGGCATATTTGAGCGCCTGACCAGCCAGCTGTTTAATGTTTGGCTGATTTCTCCGGCCTGCCTGTTTCTGTGTATGCCTGTGGTGCGCTTTCTTGCCATGGCCGCCAGTAAGCTCCTGCCCCAAGATGAAACTTCCGCGATTTACAGTGATGAACTCATCGGACGTACCGCGACCATTATTCTGGGAGATGCCAAAGTGAATTCTCCCGCACAAGCCAAAGTCCGGGATCAACATGGCCAGACTCATTATGTTCTGGTTGAACCAGAAAACAATCAAATTCTAAATCAAGGTCAGAATGTAGTTCTAACCCACAAAACCAAGAACGGCTTTCAAGCCATTGCACTTTAATTTTATTTAGCTAGCACTCAATTGAGACTTTATAACAATGTTAACATTTGATTTATATAATATTTTAATTATTGCGGGAATTATTTTTGTAGCACTGGTGACCTTCGGTCTCATCATTGCACGTTTATACCGTCGTTCAAGCAAGGAAATTTCCTTTGTACGTACCGGTTGGGGTGGAGAAAAAGTGATTTTAGGTGGAGGCGCAATCGTGCTCCCTGTCTTGCATGAAATCATTCCAGTAAATATGAATACCCTACGTCTTGAAGTCCGCCGTGCTGATGATCAGGCACTGATTACCCGTGACCGTATGCGAGTCGATGTCATGGCCGAATTCTATGTCCGAGTCAAACCTACCGCAGATTCAATTGCCACCGCAGCACAAACCCTTGGTCAAAAAACCATGTCACCGAATGAACTAAAAAATCTGGTGGAAGGTAAGTTCGTTGATTCACTGCGCGCAGTGGCTGCAGAAATGGCCATGGAAGAACTGCATGAAAAACGCGTCGATTTCGTACAAAAAGTACAGCAAGTCGTTTCGGAAGATTTACATAAAAATGGTCTGGAGCTTGAAACGGTTTCCCTAACCGGACTGGATCAGACCGGATTTAAATACTTCAACCCGCAAAATGCATTTGATGCTGAAGGTCTGACCAAGCTCACTGAAACCATTGAAGATCGTCGCCGCAAGCGTAACCACATTGAACAGGATACCGATCTGGCGATCAAAACCAAAAATCTGGAAGCTGAACAGGCGCGCCTGCAAATTATTCGTGAAGAAGAATATGCCAAGCTGCAACAAGAACGTGAAATTGCCATTCGCCGTGCTGAACAGCTGGCTGAAATTGCCGCTCAGGAAGCCGGCAAAAAACGTGAAGCAGAAGAAGCACAAATTGCCGCTGAACGAGAAGTCGAACTCAAGCGTATTTTGGCAGCCCGTGATGTCGAAAATGAAAATATTCAAAAGGCTCAGCTGATTCAAAAAGCACAGGTCGAGCAAAAGAAAACCATTGAACTCGCTGAACAGGACCGCGCCATTGCCATTGCGGAAAAATCACGTGCTGAATCTGAAGCTAAAGCCCAAGCCGATCAGGCGCGTGCACAAGCGGTAAAAGCGGAAGAAGAAGTCATCACCGTACGTCAAATCCAGCAAGCAGAGCGTCAAAAGGCAGTTGAGCTGGTCGCAGCCAAAGAACATGCTGAAAAAGATGCAATTGCCATTACAGTTGCCGCTGAAGCTGGCAAACAAGCGGCAGCAGATGATGCAGAAGCAGTGCGGATTGCGGCTGAGGCGGAAGCAGAAAAAGTCCGCCTTAAAGCCAAGGGCGAAGCGGATGCGAAAATTCTACTGGCTCAGGCAATGGAGAAACAGTATCAGGTGGATGCTGAAGGTACACGTGCGGTCAATGAAGCCAATAACGTCCTGTCACCTGAACAGGTCGAAATGCAGATTCGTCTGGCCATGCTGAAATACTTGCCTGAAATTATCAGAGAAAGTGTCAAGCCAATGGAGAATATTGATGATATCAAGATTCTCCAGGTGAATGGCCTACATGGCGGTCATGCCGGTGCCTGTCAGGCAGATGCCCATCATGAGAATAGTAATGTTGCTCTTTCAGATCAGGTGGTGAATAGCGCCCTGCGTTATCGTAGCCAGGCACCGCTCATTGACAGCCTGATGAGTGAGCTCGGTATTCAGGGTGGAGATATTAATGGGATGACCCAAAGCCTTAAAGCTAAAACTTAAAAATAGACTGAGATATAAAAAAGCTCCCATCTGGGAGCTTTTTTATTAAAGGTCTAATGTGAATATCAAACTAAACCTTTATCTTTTAATACTTGCAGCATGGTTGAACCAAGTTCGGCTGGACTACGTGTATACGCCATACCCGCACGCTCAAAGGCAGCAAACTTTTCTTCTGCTGTGCCCTTACCACCTGAAATAATCGCACCTGCGTGACCCATACGTTTGCCTTTAGGTGCAGTCACACCCGCAATATAACCAACAACTGGCTTAGTCACATTCGATTGAATATATTCCGCAGCTTCTTCTTCCGCAGTACCGCCAATCTCACCAATCATAATGATAGCTTCAGTTTGTGGATCTTCCTGGAACAGTTTCAAGCAGTCAATCTGGTTCATGCCTGGAATTGGGTCTCCACCAATCCCGATACAGGTCGACTGACCCAGACCCAGCTTCGTGGTTTGTGCTACGGCTTCATAAGTCAATGTGCCTGAGCGCGAAATGATCCCGATTTTACCTGGTTGATGGATATGACCCGGCATAATCCCGATCTTACATTCACCCGGCGTAATAATACCCGGACAGTTTGGTCCAATCAGACGTGTGCCATTACCATTGGTTTCCAGATAACGTTTGGCTTTAAGCATGTCGATGGTCGGTACACCTTCAGTAATTACCACAATTAACTCAATGCCAGAATCAACCGCTTCAACAATAGAGTCCAGTACAAAGGGTGCCGGAACATAAATCACTGAAGCATCTGCACCTGTTTCTTTCACTGCTTCACGCATGGTATTAAATACAGGCAATTCTAAATGGGTTTGACCACCTTTACCCGGGGTTACACCACCCACGACTTTAGTGCCGTAGGCTAAAGCCTGTTCAGAATGGAATGTACCGTTTTTGCCTGTAAAGCCCTGTACCAATACTTTAGTGTCTTTATTAACTAATACGCTCATGTTAGATACTCCTTAAGCTTTTACAGCAGCAACGATTTTTTCTGCAGCATCAGCAAGACCATGTGCAGAAATCAATTTTAAACCTGATTCATCCAGTAATTTTGCGCCCAGTTCCGCATTATTGCCTTCGAGGCGAACAACTACGGGAACGGTCACATTTACTTCCTGAACCGCTGCAATAATTGCTTCAGCAATCATGTCACAACGTACAATTCCACCAAAAATATTGATTAATACACCTTGAACAGAATTATCTGCCAAGATAATTTTAAAGGCTTCAATCACGCGCTCTTTGGTTGCACCACCACCAACATCCAGGAAGTTGGCTGGTTGACCGCCATAAAGCTTGATAATATCCATGGTTGCCATGGCAAGACCGGCACCATTGACCATACAACCAATGTTACCCTCTAAAGCCACATAGTTCAGATCAAACTCAGACGCTTTTAACTCACGTTCATTTTCCTGAGACTTATCACGCAGTGCAGCGACTTCAGGCAAACGGTACAGCGCATTTGAATCAATTCCGATTTTGGCATCAACACACAGAATGTCGCCATTTTCACGCACAGACAACGGATTGATTTCGAAAAGTGCAAAATCATTATCTACAAATGCCTGATAAGCAGCCTTCATGACTTTAACAAACTGATTAATTTGTCCATCTTTGATTTTAAGTGCAAAAGCAACTTCGCGTGCCTGAAATGGCATTAAACCGACTAAAGGATCAACCTCAACTTTAATAATTTTTTCAGGGGTTTCTTCGGCCACTTTCTCAATTTCAACACCGCCTTCAGTCGATGCCATAAAAGTGATGCGGCGAGTCGAGCGATCCACCACAGCGCCCAAGTACAGCTCGCGCTCAACCGGATAAACATCCTCAGAGACTAAAATGCTATTGACCGGCTGACCATTGGCATCAGTCTGGTAAGTCACCAAGCGTGAACCAATAATCTGGTTGGCATATTCAGCAGCCTCGGCAGCCGATTTTACCACTTTTACCCCACCAGCCTTACCCCGGCCACCCGCATGCACCTGTGCTTTCAATACTGCGAACTTTCCACCCAGCTGCTCGAAAGCATGCACCGTTTCATCGGCATTGGTGGCTAGTATTCCTTCCTGTACAGGCATACCATATTTTTTTAATAGCGCTTTTGCTTGATACTCATGTAAATTCATTGAATAACCTTTTATTACTTCTTTGCCTTGTTATAACCCACTAGCACCCAGACGTCCGTCAAAGCAGTACCAGCATTTCTTAAAATCGTTATCTTTATTTTTAGATGATTGTTCCAATAAAAACAACCATGAAATGTAAAAAGAGCGACCTAAGTCGCTCTTTTTTCGAATTACTTACGCTTACGTTGGATCGCGTGAATCGCACGACCATCAACCGCAAGTGCAGCTTCATGTACCACTTCAGAGAAAGTTGGGTGACCAAAAGTCATCAATTGTAGATCTTCTACTGAAGATACGAACTCAAGTGCGATCATACCTTGGTGAACGATATCAGACGCAGCAGGTCCAATCACGTGCATACCGAGTAAACGATCCGTTTTTGCATCAGCAACAAACTTCACGAAACCGGCACCTTCACCCGCAGCTAAAGCACGACCGTTCACAGCAAAACCGAATTGACCCGTTTTAACTTCGTGACCTTTTTCAGTCGCTTGCTGTTCTGTTAAACCTACCCACGCCGCTTCCGGATGTGTGTAAATTACAGAAATAATGGTGTCATAGTTCACTTGTGCAGCATGACCGTGAATACGCTCAACCGCCATTACGCCTTCTTCCATTGCTTTATGCGCAAGCATTGGACCACGTACCAAGTCACCAATTGCGTATACGCCTTCAACTGAAGTTGCACACCAATCGTTGACTTCAACCAAACCGCGTTCAGTCAATTTAATGCCTGAATCATCAGCCAATAAACCTTCAGCATATGCGCGACGACCGACACAAACGATCAATTTATCGAAAGTTTCAGTTTTGTCTTCACCAGCTTGGTTATATTTAACCGTTACTTCACGACCATTGATTTCAGTACCTGCAACTTTTGCACCGATACGGATATCCATACCTTGCTTAGTCAACAGTTTTTGGAAGTCTTTTGCCAATGCTTTATCAGCCATTGGTAAGAATGCATCCATTGCTTCAAATACAACAACTTCAGCACCCAAACGACGCCATACAGAACCAAGCTCAAGACCGATCACGCCCGCACCAATTACACCTAAACGCTTAGGTACTTCTGGGAATTCAAGCGCGCCAGTAGAATCAACAATTAAGTCTTGATCTACAGGAGCCACTGGAATATTTACTGGTACAGAACCCGTCGCAAGAATCACATATTTAGGCTCTAAAACTTGAGTTTCACCTTCGTGAGAAACAAATTCTACTTTTTTACCTGCAAGCAGTTTACCCGTACCTTTTAACCACTCGATGCCATTACCTTTAAGTAACTGATCGATACCGCCAGTCAATTGATCTACAACTTTGTCTTTACGAGCCAGCATTTTAGAAAGATCGAATTTAACTTCACCAGTCGTAATACCATGGTCATCTAGATGTTGAACTGTATCTTCATAACGATGTGAAGAATCAAGTAAAGCTTTAGACGGGATACAACCGACGTTTAAGCAAGTACCACCTAAAGATGGTTTACCTTTATGAATACGTTTTTCGATACACGCAACTTTAAAACCAAGTTGAGCTGCACGAATTGCTGCTTCGTAGCCGCCCGGGCCACCACCAATTACGACTAAATCGAATTGAGACATGTTTATCTCCAACTAATCCCCCTTATTAATCCCCCTTTTCCAAAGGGGGATCTTCCCCTCTTTTTAAAGAGGGGTTAGGGGAGATTTTTAATGAATAAATTACAGATCAAGGATCAGACGCGCTGGCTCTTCTAACAATTCTTTGATTGTTACAAGGAAACCGACTGCTTCTTTACCATCGATTAAACGGTGGTCATAAGACAGTGCAAGGTACATCATTGGCAAGATTTCTACTTGACCATTCACCGCCATCGGACGTTCCTGGATTTTATGCATACCCAGAATCGCAGTTTGTGGTGTATTTAGAATTGGTGTAGAAAGCAATGAACCGAAAGTACCACCATTAGTAATAGTGAATGTACCGCCAGTCATATCTTCGATACCCAGTTTACCGTCACGTGCCTTGCCAGCATATGCACGGATGCCGTTTTCAACTTCAGCATAGTTCATGCGGTCTGTATCACGAAGTACAGGAACCACTAGACCACGCTCAGATGAAACTGCAACACCAATGTCGTAGTAACCGTGATACACGATGTCATCGCCATCAATTGAAGCATTTACCGCTGGATAGCGTTTAAGTGCTTCAGTTGCTGCTTTAACGAAGAATGACATGAAGCCAAGACGCGCACCATGACGCTTCTCGAATGCATCTTTGTATTGAGCACGCATTTCCATGATTGGTTTCATGTTCACTTCGTTGAACGTGGTCAACATTGCAGTTTCTTGAGTCGCTGCAAGTAAACGTTCAGCAACACGCTTACGAAGGCGAGTCATAGGAACACGTTTTTCGATACGCTCGCCCACTGCAACGCTTAATGGTTGCGCTGCAGGTGCTGCCGGTTTCGCTTGATGATTTGCCACATCTTCTTTCGTGATGCGACCGCCACGGCCTGTACCTGCAACGTCAGCAGCTGCAACACCAGATTCAGTCAATGCTTTACGCACTGCTGGAGCCTGATCCTGTACTTGTTGACGTTCAACGATCGGTGCATTACCCGCTTCAGTTTGCGCAGCAGCTTGTTCAACTTTCTCTTCAGACTGAACTGCTTGAGTTTGTGTAGCGCCAGAAACAGCACCTTCTTCAAACTGTGCAATGACTTCAGCTGAAAGAACAGTATCGCCTTCACCTTTAATAATAGATGCAAGTGTACCGTCTGCAGGAGCAACAACTTCTAAAACAACTTTATCAGTCTCAATATCGCAGATCACTTCATCACGTGACACTGCTTCACCTGGTTGTTTGTGCCAAGTTGCGATCGTACCGTCCGCAACTGACTCTGGGAATACCGGTGCTTTAATTTCGGTTGCCATTACTTAGAATCTCCTGGATTATTCAGCGTCGATCGCAATCGCGTCGTTGATGAGCTGAGCTTGTTGTTTTGCATGCAAATATGGTGAACCACATGCCGGTGCAGCAGAAGCTTCACGGCCTGCATAGCTAATACGTACTTGTTTACCCGCTTTCATCACGTCGTCATATAGACGCGGTGCGATGAACAACCAAGCGCCTTGGTTCTTCGGTTCTTCTTGCGCCCAAACAAGTTCTTTAACGTTTGGATATTGCGCAAGCACTTCTGCCAGGCGTTTTTCTGGGTATGGATATAATTGTTCAATACGTACAATTGCAGTGTTGTTCAATTCTTTTTCACGACGTTTTTCAACTAGGTCGTAATACACCTTACCACCACACAGAACCAGACGGGTTACATCTGACTTGTTGATGTTGTCTACTTCATCAATCACGGTTTGGAATGTACCGTTTGCAAGCTCTTCAAGGCTAGATACAGCAAGCTTGTGACGAAGTAAAGATTTCGGCGAAGTAACAATCAATGGCTTACGGATTGGACGAATCGCTTGACGACGTAATGCGTGGAAAATCTGCGCAGGCGTGGTCGGTGTGATGACTTGCATGTTGTCTTCAGCACATAGCTGCAAGAAACGTTCCAAACGTGCAGATGAATGCTCTGGACCTTGACCTTCAAAACCGTGTGGAAGAAGCATGGTTAAGCCACATACACGCTCCCATTTGGTTTCACCAGATGAGATGAACTGGTCAATTACAACCTGTGCACAGTTTGCAAAGTCACCGAATTGCGCTTCCCAGATGATCAAACTCTTAGGAAGAGTCGTCGCATAACCATATTCAAATGCCAATACAGCCATTTCTGACAACAAAGAGTCATAGATTGCAGTACGCGGCTGGTTTTCTTTCAGGTTACACAGTGGAAGATAAGTTGAACCATCTACCTGATTATGCAGTTTTGCATGACGGTGTGAGAAAGTACCACGACCTACATCTTCACCTGTTAAACGAAGCAAGTAACCATCATCTAGTACAGTTGCATACGCTAGAGTTTCAGCAGCACCCCAGTTCAGTGGCATTTCGCCCGTTTGCATTTTCAGACGATCATCGATCACTTTAGCAACTTGACGCTGCATCACGAAGCCTTCAGGAAGCTCACGCATTTTCTTGCCAAGCTCTTTCAGACGTTCGATTGGGAAAGTTGTATCCCACTCGTCTGTGTACTCATGACCTAAGTAAGGCGTCCAGTCCACAAACATTTTTTTGTTTGGTTCAAGTACCAGTGCATTGGCAACGTGATTACCCGCTTCCAGGTCTGCACGGTAATTTTCAACCATTTGATCTGCACTTGCGCGATCAAGAACACCCTGTTGTACCAGCTGATCAGCATAAAGCGTACGCGTAGTCGCTTTCTTGTTAATCACTTGATACATCATTGGTTGAGTTGCAGCTGGCTCATCCGCTTCGTTATGACCACGACGACGGTAGCAGAACATGTCAATCACAACATCTTTACGGAACGTATGACGGAAGTCATGTGCCAGTTGTGAAATGAACACCACAGCTTCAGGATCATCACCATTGACATGGAAGATCGGTGCCTGAATCATTTTTGCGATGTCAGTACAGTATTCTGTAGAACGCGCGTCACGTGGATCAGACGTCGTGAAACCAACCTGGTTGTTAATCACAATGTGCACTGTACCACCCACGGTATAACCGCGAGTTTGTGACATCTGGAAAGTTTCCTGGTTGACGCCCTGACCTGCAAATGCAGCATCACCATGTACGATTAGTGGCAATACGTCATCGCCGCCAATGTCTTTACGACGTACTTGACGTGCACGTACTGAACCTTCAACCACAGGGCCAACGATTTCAAGGTGTGACGGGTTAAACGCCAATGCCAAGTGAACTTCGCCACCTGGAGTCATCACGTTTGAAGAGAAGCCTTGGTGATACTTAACGTCACCAGAACCTTTCTTGTGAATAGATTTACCTTCGAACTCACCAAACAGGTCAGCCGGGTTCTTACCCATGATGTTAACAAGAAGGTTTAAACGGCCGCGGTGAGGCATACCGATCACAACTTCTTTACAGCCTACAGAACCTGCACGCTGAATAATTTCGTTGACCATCGGGATGAATGCTTCACCACCTTCAACGCCGAAACGTTTGGCACCAACGAATTTATTACCAAGATATTTTTCTAGGCCTTCAGCCGCAGTTAAACGCTCAAGGACATGTTTCTTTTGATCAGCATTGAAGCCATATTGACCGCGTGCACTTTCTAGACGTTGTTGAATCCAACGTTTTTCTTTGGTGTCCACGATGTGCATGTATTCAGCACCGATTGAACCACAGTAAGTGGCTTCCATTGACTGAACCATTTCAACCAAAGTCGCTTCTTCTTTACCGATCGCCAGGTTACCAGTATTGAATACTGTGTCTAAGTCAGACTGAGTCAAACCATGCGCAGCAAGATCTAGATCAGGCACAACTTCACGCTTCGCCAAACCTAATGGATCCAGTTTTGCTTTCTGGTGGCCACGGTTACGGTACGCAGCAATCAGCTGTAGCACGCCAATTTGACGACGTTCATGCTCTGAGCTGACTGTCGACTGAACAATAGGCTGAATACGGCTTGAATTGCGACCTAAAAGTAGGAATTGCTCACGTACATTACTGTGTGGTTGATCACCTTTTGGGAATTTATCGAAGTACGCTCTCCAGTCAGCACCCACTGAGTCTGGAGCAGTCAGATACTGCTCATAAAGTTCTTCAATATACGCTGCACTATCAGCGGAAAGTTCAGTGTCAAGACGCAGAGCGTCAGCAACTTCTTGCATTTGTGGACCCATTTCCTATTGCAAAAACATTTTCAGGATGCTTTTTAAGCAAAACCCAGGATTATTAGCATCAAATTGGTAATATGATACTAGTCCCCCATAAGGCATAAGCCATGAGGCGTTATCACCACACCAAGAAAATCTTGATATGTTTAATGAACAATAACGCCCCTCAGCGGCATCATCACTCATTGAATACCCGATCGAAACCGGGCAATTTTTTGCAAATCGACTTAGAAAAAAGCAAGAATTAACAAAGATTTTTTCTAAAGCGACTCGGGTCTACCTTTTATATACCAGTCCCTGATTATGCAGTGTTTAAAAAATGTACCTGGCGTGGCATTTTTTAAACATAGTCATGGGCTAAATGCTAACATGTTCTCAACTTTTCAATTGATTTTTTTGACACATACCTTCCATAAATTGGCTAAATACAGTTCAGATATTTTACTCTAATATATGGTGCTTTATCTCAAAAATAGATTCAATGTAGACTTAAGTCCTAAGCATTTCCGATAAATAAAAAGAGAGCAAACCTTTCAATCCACTCCCTCCTTAAATTTCCGTTATATAATAACATCGTTCTTGCTATTTTTCAGGTCAGTTTTACATCTAAAAATCATAAATACCCAAAATAATCACATGTTCTTCTTATATGGCGCTCAAAGCCATTACCCTTTTCCTGACTGTTTCACTCAACTTTATACATTTTAAGTATAGTATCTTTGTTTTTATCTTATGATTTTTTAATTTTTCCAATAATTTGCATAAAAAAAGCACACCTGAAGGTGTGCTTTTTTCTAAACTGCGAAGAGCAGCCTATTAGCCTGCCATATCTAAAAGCATATTACGGATGTGACCGATTGCTTTAGTTGGGTTCAAGCCTTTAGGACATACAGATACACAGTTCATGATGCCTTTACAACGGAACAATGAGAACGGGTCGTCTAGACGAGCCAAACGCTCTTGTGTTCCCGTATCACGCGAGTCAATGATGAAGCGGTAAGCGTTCAACAATGCTGAAGGACCCAAAAACTTGTCCGGGTTCCACCAGAATGACGGGCATGAAGTTGAACAGCATGCACATAGAATACATTCATACAGACCATCAAGATGCTCACGCTCTTCAGGAGACTGTAAACGTTCCTTAGGAGGCGCAGGTTGGTTGTTGATCAAGAATGGATGGATCTTGTTGTACTGATCATAGAACTGGTTCATGTCAACCACCAAGTCTTTCACTACAGGAAGACCAGGCAATGGACGAACAGTAATTTCATTTGGTAAATCGTTCAGGTTCCAAAGACACGCCAAACCGTTTTTACCATTGATATTCACGCCATCAGAACCACAAATACCTTCACGGCACGAACGACGGAACGTTAAAGTCTCGTCCTGTACTTTCAACGCAAGAAGTGCGTCAAGCAACATACGGTGCTTGTCAGTCAGCTCAAGTTTGAAAGTTTGCATGTACGGTGCTTTATCCTTGTCAGGATCGTAGCGGTAGATATGAAATGTACGAGTACCTCTACTCATCTGAATTCTCCTGATTAGAATGTACGTGGTTTAGGTGGAATCGCGTCAACCGACAATGGACGGTAACGAACTGGCTTGTACTCTAGACGGTTGTCCGCAGAGAACCATAAAGTGTGCTTCATCCACTCATCATCACGACGACCATATGGGTATTCAGCATGGTCTGGAGACTCTTCAAAGTCTACAACCGTATGTGCACCACGGCATTCTTTACGAGCAGCAGCTGAAATAAGCGTTGCTTTCGCAACTTCATACAAGTTTTCAACTTCAAGTGCTTCAATACGTGCAGTGTTGAATACTTTAGATTTGTCTTTCAAGTGAATGTTGCGTACGCGCGGTTCAATTGCAAGAATCTGTTTCACACCTTCGTCTAGAAGCGCAGATGTACGGAATACACCAGCGTGGTCTTGAACGATGTCACGGATTGCATCAGCAACGTCTTGAGCATTCTCACCTGTAGTCGATTCGTCAAGTTTACGAATACGTTCAACAGTTTCTTGAAGCACAGTTGTTGGAAGTGGCTCATATTCGCCATCGTGCTGTTTAGTCACATATTCAATGATATGTTGACCAGCAGCCTTACCAAATACAACCAAGTCAAGCAATGAGTTCGTACCTAGACGGTTCGCACCGTGTACAGATACACATGAACATTCACCGATTGCATAGAAGCCTTTTACTGGCTTAGCAAAGTCACGACCTTCGGCATTTGTAGAGTAAACGTCGGTGTCTTTATTGTAGTTAGCAACAAGCGCTTCAGTTTCACGAGACTCAGGAACAACCACTTGACCATGAATATTCGTTGGAATACCACCCATTTGGTAATGAATTGTTGGTACTACAGGAATTGGCTCTTTAGTGATGTCAACGTTCGCGAATTTCTTACCAATCTCGAATACAGATGGAAGACGTTTCATGATCGTGTCAGCACCCAAGTGCGTCATATCAAGCAGGATGTAATCGCCTTTAGGACCACAACCACGACCTTCTTTGATCTCTTGGTCCATAGAACGTGATACGAAGTCACGTGGCGCCAAGTCTTTCAAAGTTGGTGCATAACGTTCCATGAACGGTTCGCCGTCTTTGTTACGAAGGATTGCACCTTCACCACGACAACCTTCAGTCAACAATACGCCTGCGCCCGCAACACCCGTTGGGTGGAATTGCCAGAATTCCATATCTTGTAATGGAATACCTGCACGAGCAGCCATACCAAGACCGTCACCAGTGTTGATATAAGCATTTGTAGATGCACGGTACACACGACCAGCACCACCAGTAGCGAACAAAGTCGCTTTTGCTTGGAATACTGCAATTTTACCAGTTTCCTGATCAATTGCTGTAACACCAAGAACGTCGCCTTTTTCGTTACGGATCAGGTCAAGCGCAATCCATTCAACGAAGAATTGAGTGCCCATTTTCACGTTGCTTTGATAAAGCGTGTGAAGAAGTGCGTGACCGGTACGATCGGCAGCAGCGCATGCACGTGGCACAGCTTTTTCACCGTAGTTTGCTGAGTGACCACCGAATGGACGCTGGTAAATTGTACCGTCAGCATTACGGTCAAATGGCATACCTAGATGTTCAAGTTCATAAACCACTTGAGGCGCTTCACGAGTCATGAACTCGATTGCGTCTTGGTCACCTAACCAGTCCGAACCTTTTACAGTGTCGTAGAAGTGGTAGTGCCAGTTATCTTCTTGCATGTTACCAAGAGATGCACCAATACCACCCTGCGCTGCAACAGTGTGCGAACGAGTTGGGAATACTTTAGTAAGAACCGCAACTTTCAAACCAGCTTGAGCAAGTTGGTAAGACGCACGCATACCTGAACCACCACCACCAACGATGACAGCATCGAAAGTTTCATGCGGAATATTTGTGTAATCTTCTTTAGGGTTTATAGCGCCCATGATTGTTTCCTATCAATTCGCCCAAAAAATCTGGATCGCCCAGATTGCATATGCAAGTACAGCAATGATCACTGCTGAAGTCAGTACAAGGCGTAAACCTGAAGCTGAAGGACCCATTTGACGAGTAGTCACATAATCCGTGAATACCTGCCACATGCCGATCCATGCGTGTGCAACAAGAGATAAGACCGCCAACAAAGACATGATCTTCATTGGAACTGTCATCATAAAGCCGTACCACTGTTCAAAGTTGAAACCACCATTCAGTAGAATCCAACCCAGTACAACAACGGTATAAACAGCTAGAACTACAGCACTGACACGTTGGAGAAACCAATCGCGAGAACCTGAACCTGTTAAACCAGTAGCGCTTTTCATTAGAGTACGATCCATACAAATGCTGCAACAATACCGATTGCAGACAAGATTAATGCGATAGTAGATGCAACACGGCCACTTTCTAGTTCTTCAGCAACGCCAATGTCAGCAAGTAAATGCTTAACACCCGCAATAAAGTGAAAAATCAAGCCGGCGACAAATACCCATACAATGAAACGAACAATGAAACCGTTAAAGATTTCTTGAACTTGCGCAAAACCTTCAGGCGAAGACAATGACTTGTCTAAAATCCATAGAAGGACCGGTACGAGTAAGAATACGATAACACCTGAAAGACGGTGTAGAATTGATGCAATAGCCACGGGTGATTTTAAGTTTACTTCTAAAACTTGACCCATGGACAAATTGACAGGTCTGTTGCTTTTCACAGCGGGCATCCTGTAAGTAAAAACTCCATCCGGAGTTTGTTGGAATTAATTCGAAGGAAAGCTGGCATTCTTAGGCAAATACATGCCTAAAATCAAAACGACACTGAATTATAAAACGTGAACTATTAAAATACAAACGGCTGAATTTGGCTTTTTGGATAAAAAACTATTAAATAAGAATCATTAACAACAATAAGTCGGGCTTAATATATTATTCCGCCCTTTCAATTCCTATCTATATGATTGTTTTTAAATAATTAAGATGATCAATTCACTCGGTTTTAAGCCTGCAGGACCATGTTTGAGTTTTAGACTAAAGACGCACAGTTCCATCACAAATATTATTTAAATCTCTTTTTAATTTAGATTTAAATCAAGCGCCTATATTTAACAGACCACTTGCCCCAATTCAGCAGCAGCGCAGTGATTCAGATAACCTGATGTTAAATAGCGACTTAGTGCATCAGATGATGGGTTTTTCAATCAATTTGAAGCATTTAGATTCAAAAAATCATTCATTTATTTTTATACTGCCTCCCTTTGCTGCAAAGTTGGCCATTTATTAAGCTACTTTTTAATCAATTGAACCGGATTCAAAATTCAATTAATTGCTTTTATTTATAATTCTACCTCTGAAATTCAACTTGGTAAAAACGATGTAAGTTATGAGATTTATATAGTTTTAAGCATGCTCACCTTAATCTTTCACCATTTTCACCCGCATTTCTTGCTAGGAAAAAACGCTTACAAATGCCCCAAGCAGTCTATTTTTTTCTGCACCTCTGCATCAATTTGACTTATTATAGAGGTTTGATGCTGTGATTTTACTGAACTTTTTATACTGAGCGAATATGACTAAACCGCTGTGCGGCCGTCATTTTTTCATCCATAAGTATAATTGACAAAATTTCAGTACTCACTAATCTTATAGCAAATTTTTGATCCGTCCGTTTTGTGCATTAAAAGATTGATAGACAAAGCGGATATACATTCACCAGGACAGGAGATCTATTGAATGTCTGAAGCAACTGGCAAGAAAGCCGTTTTACAGCTTGATGGCAAAGAAATTGAACTACCAATTTACAGCGGCACATTGGGCCCAGATGTAATCGACGTTAAAGATGTGTTGGCTGCAGGTCACTTTACTTTTGATCCTGGTTTTATGGCGACAGCTGCGTGCGAGTCTAAAATCACGTTCATCGATGGCAACAAAGGTGTACTTTTACACCGTGGCTACCCAATCGATCAATTGGCGACTAAAGCTGATTACTTGGAAACTTGCTATTTATTGTTAAATGGCGAACTTCCAACTGCTGAGCAAAAAGAAGAATTTGACGCTAAAGTACGTAACCATACAATGGTTCACGATCAAGTTAGCCGTTTCTACAATGGTTTCCGTCGTGATGCGCATCCTATGGCGATCATGGTCGGTGTGGTTGGTGCGTTGTCTGCGTTCTATCACAACAACCTTGACATCGAAGATGTGAACCACCGTGAAATCACTGCAATTCGTTTAATCGCGAAGATTCCTACGCTGGCGGCTTGGAGCTACAAGTACACCATCGGTCAACCATTCGTTTACCCACGTAACGACCTTGGTTATGCAGAAAACTTCCTGCACATGATGTTTGCTACTCCTGCAGACCGTGATTATAAAGTTGATCCAATTCTTGCAAAAGCAATGGACCGTATCTTCACGCTTCATGCTGACCACGAACAAAATGCGTCTACGTCTACAGTACGTTTAGCTGGTTCTACCGGTGCGAATCCGTATGCATGTATCGCTGCTGGTATCTCTGCACTTTGGGGCCCTGCTCACGGCGGCGCGAACGAAGCTGTTCTTAAGATGCTTGACGAAATCGGCACTGTAGAAAACGTTGCTGGCTTCATGGAAAAAGTAAAAACTAAAGAAGTTAAACTAATGGGCTTCGGTCACCGAGTTTACAAAAACTTCGATCCACGTGCGAAAGTAATGAAAGAAACTTGTGACGAAGTTCTTGGTGCACTTGGCATCAATGATCCACAGCTTGCATTGGCTATGGAACTTGAACGTATCGCGCTTTCTGACGAATACTTCATCAAGCGTAACCTTTACCCGAACGTAGACTTCTACTCAGGTATCATCCTTAAAGCGATTGGTATCCCGACTGAAATGTTTACTGTAATCTTCGCGCTTGCACGTACTGTTGGCTGGATCAGCCACTGGTTAGAAATGCACAGTGGTCCTTACAAGATCGGTCGTCCTCGTCAGCTTTACACTGGCGAAGTTCAACGCGATATCGTTCGTTAATTCGAACCGCGTCGAAAGACTTAAAAAAAGCCACCCTCCCGGGTGGTTTTTTTTAGTGCTGACAAAAGCCTACAAAAAATTGACCTGAAACGTTTTAAAATTAGCATATCAAAATCATATTCACGAACTAAGTCACCTAAAAACAGGATGCATATTGAATGCTGTTGTATTTTCTGCCCTTTATTTTAAGACTGGTTCGTTTTGAACAGTTTAAGTGCCGCAGTCTAACGCCTGGTGAAATCAAAATTTCCCAACAGGTATTTGGCAACCTGATCGATTATTCTCGCGTTAAAATCATGAATCACCCCTACCTGCCCTGGCAATCCAAACATGTCATTATGGCCCCCAGTGGCTACATCCATGTACGCAATTTAAATTATCGGGAAGATTATTCGCGCGAGAGTTTATCTTATCAGGCACTATTTATTCATGAGATGGCGCATATTTATCAACACCAATGTCAGATCAATGTGCTTTTAAAAGGGGCATTTTTACAAAGTGCTTATTTTCTCAGCTTGGGAAAATATAATCCGTACAAATATCAATTTAATCCCAACAAATCATTTTCAACCTACAATATTGAACAACAAGGCGATATTGCCCGGGATATTTTTCTAAAAAAAATTCCGAATATTATTTTAAATCCAAAAATAAACAGATGATATTTAATCAGTTTAATTCCAAACAATATAGCTAAGGCATATTTTAAAAGCCAAAATTTAGATTTCAGTCTTTAAATCTACATAAGCCTAGATGCATAAAAAATCAGCATATTTTCTAATTTTATATAATAACTTTTTTCACTCAATGCCTGTTCTGCTAAATCAACTCTAGCTTATCGATAAAATTTCGATAAAATAGGCAGGTATGATTATTTTGCATCGCAGATTAAGATTCAATGATCATGCGATAAAAAGTTTTTTTATTTAAGCCATTTGGCATTTTATGAATATCGAAGTGCACTCAACTGAATAATTAGAATTATAAAAATCAGTAATTTAGTGTATCAACCTATAGGAATAGGATTTACTTGGAATGAAAAGTTTTAAAATTGCGATTGCTCAATTCTCTCCACATGTGGGCAATCTGGATGCAAATACGCAAAAAATGATTGATCTGGCCAATCAGGCTAAAAAAGATAAAGCGGATCTGATTATCTTTCCTGAACTTTCAACGCTGGGCTACCCTGCAGAAGACTTATTAATTCGCCCGAGCCTGGTGAAACGCACCAAAGCGGCTTTTGAAAAACTGACTGAAGTAAAAGATATTGTCATGGTCTTTGGTTTTGTTAATCAAACTGAAGATGGTCAGCGTTATAACTCGGCTGCTGTCATGAAAGATGGCGAAGTACTGGGTGTTTATAACAAGCAAGTGTTGCCAAACTATGGCGTATTTGATGAAAAGCGTTATTTTGGCGAAGGTCATCAGCATCTGGTTTTTGAGTATCTTGGACATAAATTTGGCGTACTGATCTGTGAAGATGTCTGGTCTTTAGCCACTGTTCAGCAACTGGCAAAATTGAATATCGACACAGCTTTGGTACTAAATGCATCGCCATATGAAGTGGGTAAACCACAACATCGCATTGAAACCATGGCGGCCTTGGTCAAACAGCTAAATATCAATCTGGTG
This sequence comes from Acinetobacter sp. L-24, assembly GCF_056857555.1. The sequence goes on from NZ_JBSXNI010000043.1 coordinate 78,040, forward strand.
TACTGTAACCAGGTCGGTGGCCAAGATGATCTGATCTTTGACGGTACCAGTTTTGTGCTCAACAAATCTGGCGAGGTGGCTTTACAGGCACCAACTTTCCAGGAAAATCTGGCAATTGCAGAATTTAATGCTGAACAACTGCAATTCAGCAAAGGTGCAATTGCACCTGCTTTAGACACCATGGCTGAGATTTATCAAAGCCTGGTCATGGCTACACGTGATTATGTACAGCGTTCTGGCTTCCCAGGTGTGATTCTGGGACTGTCTGGCGGCATTGACTCTGCCCTGACCCTAGCGATTGCTGTAGATGCGCTTGGCGCAGACAAAGTTCAAGCTGTGATGATGCCTTATACCTATACCGCACAAATCAGTGTGGAAGATGCAGCGGCTCAAGCCAAAAATATGGGCGTGACTTTCGGTATTGCCGAAATCAATCCAGTGGTAAGCGGCTTTATGCAGGTGCTATTCCCGTTCTTTGGCAACGCTCCAGTCGATGCTACCGAGGAAAACCTGCAAGCACGTTCACGGGGCACCTTATTGATGGCCCTATCTAACAAATTCGGTAATCTGGTGCTGGCAACCGGTAATAAGTCTGAACTAGCTGTCGGTTATTGCACCCTGTATGGCGATATGGTCGGTGGTTATGCAGTTCTGAAAGATGTGTATAAAACCATTGTGTTTGAACTGGCGAAATATCGTAACAGCATTTCAGAAACTCCAGTGATTCCGGAACGTGTGATTACCCGTCCACCTTCAGCAGAACTGCGTCCAGATCAGGTCGATCAAGACTCTTTACCTGCCTATGACATTCTGGATGCGATCTTGTACTCTTATATTGAAGAAGATATGAGTCAAGACGATATCATTGCCAAAGGCTTTGATGCTGAAGTCGTGAAAAAAGTGATTCGTCTGGTTGATATCAATGAGTACAAGCGCCGCCAAGGTGCCATTGGACCACGTATCAGCTCACGCTCTTATGGCCGTGAGCGTCGTTATCCAATTGTGAATGGCTGGAAAGCAGGTAGCTAAATTCTGCTCTCAATGATGTAAATCAGAATCGCCCAAGGAATGCTTGGGCGATTTTTTTATGCGGCAGTAGAATGAAAAATAGCCCCAACATCAAGAAGGAAAAATAATGTTTTGTGGAAACTAAAAATTAGTGGATGCTTCAAATATTTTTGATGGTTTACAGTGCTTTTTAAAAGACAAAAAAAGAGACCAAGCTGAGAGCTTGGTCTTTTAAAATGGTGGCTATGACGAGACTTGAACTTGTGACCCCCGCATTATGAGTGCGGTGCTCTAACCAACTGAGCTACATAGCCGTAAACTGTGTGCGCATTATCGTAATTTCAGCTTCTATCGTCAAGCATTTTAAAACACAAATGTTCAGTCTTTATGCAAATATGGAATAAACTTTTAAATTTTAAACAAAAAAGCTTTTTTTAGTATGTAATTCACGCATTCATAGCAGTATTTAATTCTTCGAGAATTCATTACATGTATAAAATCAAAATATTTATTTTACTCATTGGCCTTTCAAGCCTGAGTGCCTGCCAGATCATCTCGCCTATTTTCGTAGATTATAATGGCGTCAGACGTGATGTGGCACAGTGGATTAATCAGCAGCAATTGATGAGCATGCAGCAGAAAAGGTCTTTAGCACAACTCAGCAGAGCACAGCAGAAAATCGAGCGCTATCCGGAATATGAGCAGACTCAACGACTGGCGGTAACCGGGGAAAATCAGATTGCATTACACTGTGCGCATTTACATTTAACAGAACATAAAATCCGGCAGCTACAGCAAAAAATTTATGCAGGTGAAATTCAAACAATTTTAAATCGCTATGAACAGCTGTCACCGCAAATAAAATTAGACCCGACATCTATTCGATGTGATTGACCGCCATTTTGACTAAGCTCATTAATTACATATAAATTATCAACTTAGGCTAAATAAATAACTCGGTTCAATAGCTCTAAACAGATGCTTGATTCTTTAATCTATTAGACATTATACCTATGTATTTACTTGGTTTTATTTTTATACAATACAGGCTATGATCAAAGTATAAACAACTATTCGTACCCGGTTTAACGCGTCATAATTTTATAACTCTAAATTCCCCTTAGGAGAATTCTAATGCCTTTTGAACATATTTTAGTACCTGTTGACGGTTCAGAAACATCGTATGCTGCAGTAGATAAAGCTGTAGAAATTGCCAAAGCATTTAACAGTAAAGTCACAGTGGTTCAAGTGTTGGCGCTGGACCCTTATATCGCTGCGGAATATATCTCTGCGGCACAAACCAATGACCTGATTGAACGTGCCCGCACTTCTATCCTGAAAACGCTGGATGAAGCCAAAGCAAAATTCTCCGGTGCCGGTGTTGAAGTGGATACACAGCTCCTTGAGGGTCAGGTAATTTATAGCGAGATTGTCAAAGCAGCTAAAGATTTAAATTCTGACCTGATCGTGATTGGTTCTCATGGCCGTACTGGCTTCAAAAAACTGTTCCTTGGCAGCGTAGCGCAAAGCATTCTCGGCCAAGCGGATATCCCAGTGATGGTGATTCGCAACTAAATTACCTTCAAAATCCCCACTTTTCACCAAGTGGGGATTTTTTTATACCTCGACCAGACCATCCCATTGATAGCGTTTTAAATCCACTCGATCACCTCTAAAACAAATTCCTTCCTGCATAAGTTTTTGCTGCTGGATATTCTGGCCATGTTCGTCCAGTTGCTTCAGACTGATTTTCGCTTGTGCATTGATCACCCGATACCAGGGAATATTAGTGTCCGAATCTAGATGACTTAATACTCGCCCGACCAATCGCGCATGTTTGGGTAAACCTGCCAGTCTGGCAATCTGTCCGTAAGTGGCGACTTTGGCATATGGAATCTGATTGACCACAGCCAAAATCATTTCTGTCATTTCCTGATTGGCTGAACTTGTCTGGGTCATTTTCATCTCATTAATAGCTCATTTAAATAAAAGATCACACCTCAACCTATCCACAAAAAGCTAGATGAAAATAATCAAGCCTGATGAAATACGCTAACCCAAGCGATCTCAGCTCACTAACAACAAATCCATAGCATATTGAGATTCTAAGTTTTAACTTTAGAAATTATCCGGATTTTCCAGTCGTTTTACTTCCTGAACCTTATCTGGATGATGCACCGTGGCGACGCCATCTGCATCTTTCTGATCAATCAGAATCTCTGGCTGAAAGATAGTAATAGCCTCATTTCCTTTGGCATCTTCTCCAACAATATAGCGAAAACCCTTACGATTCATTTTATGACACATGCGTTGATACCAGCCTTTAAAGCCCTGCGTCTCTTCATTGGGATTATAATAAAACGCATTCATCACCGCAGGCAGGCCCAAGCCACATACCACACCGGACAATAGCACTACAATAAAGGTATAGCCCACCAGAATACTGCTATAGGCTTCCAGCTGAGGAACATTGGCGACCGCCAGAATTAAGGCCAAAGAAATCCCGCCCCGTACTCCGCCCCAAGACAGGATGGTCAAACTGCCGTTATAGCTTTTCTTGCTGACTTTTGGGAACATGGCAAAGGCCAGATAGTTGGCTGCAAAACGGGCCAGATGTAGAATCACAAAAGCCACCATTCCGCCCAGAACCAGACTGGTACTCAAGTCCAGAATAAACAATTCTAGACCAATCAGGGTAAACAGGAATGAATTGATAATTCCCTCAACCGTATGCCAGAAATGATTAACGTCACCAATTTCAGCATCTGCCAGGATTTCTTTCCATTTATTGCCAACAATCAAACCACCAATCACACAGGCAATTGGCGCGGAAGCATGTGCCAGCAAAGCCACCAGATAGGAACCACAAGCCAGCAAGGCCGTGGTCAAAATCAGAGATTCCATTTCATGCTTACCGCGCAAAATCCGCAAGATCGCAAAACCGAATCCGAGACCAATCAGCACCGCCACGACAATTTCATAAAGCAAGGTTTGCAGCACTGCCAGTACCGTAAAGTTTTCACCTTGCAGAACATTGAGCAAGGTCATAAATAAGGCAATACACATTGCATCATTAAACAGTGATTCGCCTTCAAGCTTGACAATCAAATGATGCGGTGCGCGAACCGAACTCAATACGCCTTTGATGCCGATCGGATCTGTGGCGCCCAAGGCCGCCCCTAGCAAGAGCAAAACCAGCAGGTCAACATGTTTACCAATCAGGAACTGATAACCATACAACACCACACCAAAGAACACTGCACAGAACACCAAAGCCAGACCAGCCAAAATACTGATCGGCCGCCAGTGGTTACGCAAATCTGAGACCTTAAACTTCAGCGCAGATGAAGTCAGGATAAAACAGATCACACCATTGATCAGAAAATCATAGAAATCGACGTGACGAACAGCCTGCTCGATATTGTCAATATTGATGCTAAAGAATGGATTACCATGCAGTAAACTGGCGCCCCACTGCAAAATGAAAACAAAGATTGCAGAGACAATAGGGACACCGATCGCTTGCGGAAAGCCTAAAACGCGCTTATTAAACATGGTCGTGGCAATAGACAGAGCAAAGACCACCGTGAGTAGCTGAAGAAAAAAGAAATTTCCCATTCGGTTTCCTAAAATCGGGCGATATGGAGCACTATGCGCCGAGAGGCGTTGTTAAAATAGAGATTTAAATAGCAAGGTATTCTGGCAAAACAAGTTTAGTCCGCTTTTTTATCGAATTGAGTTAAGTTTCTTTTCAGTATTTTCGAATGATGATTTAACATACAGATCAGCACTCGGCTTTTGCTTTCCCATTATTCTATTTTGAATTTTTCTCCCATGCATCAAACTGTCAAAACCATTTTTCGTCTCTGTTTTGCCAGCGTGATTTTTCTGATCACGTTGTCCTTATGTTTTACCTGCTTTGCTAAAATTCAGGAAATTCTGCAAGCAGAACAGCATTATCAGCAAGCCACCAGCATTCCCTTAAAAAGTACAGCCGGCGAACAGTATGTATTGGTGTCCAATAACCAGCGACCAGACAATGCAATTTTTATTCTGATTGCAGGAAATGGTTATGTGGCCAAAATCAACTGTGAACATTACAGCGCTTTATGTAGCGATGAAGACAATCAATCGCATACCCGTCAAATCCAGACTGTTGACTTAATCAAAGCGGGAAATCTGTTCTATATTGAAAAAATCCAGTTCAGAGATAGCCGAACCGGCAAAGCAACTGCTTTAGAATATAACAAACAAGAAATTCAGCAGTTTTATCAAAATGACATTAGCAACCTCAAATATACAGTCTTTGCAATTGCACTGTTTGCTTTGGCTGCATTATTTGTCAGTATCAAGATATTAAGAAACTTCCGGCGTTTTCTGCATAAATAAAAAAAGGAGCATCTGCTCCTTTTTTTTATCGAAGTCATTTAAATATTTTGATTAAAGGTATCACAATTCGCAACTTGACCGGATTTCAAGCCGGTGTTAAACCATTGTACCCGCTGCGCGCTGCTGCCATGGGTAAAGCTGTCCGGCACCACCTGCCCGCGAGCACGTTTCTGTAAATAATCATCGCCAATTTTATGGGCGGCATCCATCGCTTCCTGCACATCACCCTGTTCCAGAAATTGGGTACGTTCATGATTATGGTAAGCCCAAACGCCGGCCAGACAGTCTGCCTGCAATTCCTGACGCACTGAAAGCTGATTACTTTGCACTTCGCTTGCTTGCTGACGTGCTTGCTGTACTTGAGAAGAAATACCTAAAATCGTCTGGATATGATGCCCCACTTCATGGGCCACGACATAGGCCAGCGCAAAATCCCCCGCCTGATCATTGCGGGAAAGTTCGGTGGCATTCTGTTCTCCGGTAATGCCCATTTGGGTACGCATATCTTTAAAGAATGCAGTATCGATATACACTTTCTGGTCTGTCGGGCAGTAGAAAGGCCCCATCGCCGCCTGAGCAGTACCACAACCAGAATTCACGATGCCGTTAAACAACACCAGTTTCGGTGGGACATACTGCTGATTTAACTGCTGCTGAAACACCTGATTCCAGGTATCTTCAGTATCTGCCAATACAGTTCCAACAAAATCAATCGACTCCTGCTGTTCTGGCGTGGGATTTTCCAGGCCACGTGTTTCTGCCGCACCCGATACCCCCTGAGTGACCTGCTTGGTGGTTTGATAAGCCTGTTGTGGATCGACACCGAAAAACTTCCAGGCCACAAAGGCCACAATCAATCCAACAATACTGATTCCGCCAGCTTTGGCACCACCACCACGACGGTCTTCTACATTGCTACTGACACGACGACCTTTCCAACGCATAGTCTTTTCCTTTTCTTAATCTGCTTAATATCCAGATATTTCCACACCTTAAGCTTTTGATGATTTAGGCCAGATTTTCTTAATCAGGCTGATGACCAGCATGACCAGCAGACCCGCTAAAATTCCTACTGCGAAATTAATCAAGGTCGGTGTTACGGCACCGACAATGTTGCCAATGCTGGGAATATCCTGCACATAAGCAACACTGTCTTCAGTAAAGTGATGAATAAAAGGAATTGCATGGTTAATAATTCCACCGCCCACCAGAAACATCGCAGCGGTCCCAACAATGGAGAGAATTTTCATTAAGATCGGGGCAAATGCCAACAAGCCACGTCCTATTTTTTGTTTAAAATCGGACTGCTGTTCAGTCAGATGCAGACCGATATCATCCAGTTTGACAATCAGCGCAACAAAACCATAAACACCAATGGTCATCACCACCGCGATCAGGCTTAAAACAGTCACTTTGGTCAGCATCGAGGCTGCGGCGACCGTTCCCAAAGTAATCACGATAATTTCAGCAGACAGGATAAAGTCAGTGCGAATAGCACCTTTGACTTTTTCATTTTCAAACTGGTGCAAATCCATTTCTGTATGAATCAATTGCTCACGCGCCTGTTCCGCGTCCTTGGCCTTCGGTGTATGCAAGGTATGAATAATTTTTTCCACGCCTTCATAACATAGGAACAAACCACCCAGCACCAACAAGGGATTAATCAGCCAGCCTGCAATAAAGCTGATTAATAATGCCAGCGGCACCAAAATCAGTTTATTAACAAAAGAACCTTTGGCAACTTTCCAGACCACCGGTAATTCACGATCAGCCCGCACACCTGTCACTTGCTGCGCATTTAAAGCCAGATCATCACCAAGGACGCCTGCTGTTTTTTTTGCTGCCATTTTGCTCATGACAGCGACATCATCCAGAACAGTAGCAATATCATCTAATAATAGTAATAAACTGCTCGCCATACTTATTATCCTTATCTTCTTTCCAGATAGTTTAATCAAAATTCTTAAAAATATTGTATTCACTTGTTTAATTTATAAGATTTTTTTACGACAGCTTTTTTTCTGGCTGACAATCAAAAACAGAATGCCGTACAATGTTGCCATTCGTTAAAATACAGCTGTAGTACTGACTACCCTTTGGAATAGATAATGAGTAATCAAGATAATCGTCCAGTGATCTTGACGGGCGACCGTCCTACCGGACAACTCCACCTCGGCCACTTTGTGGGTTCATTACGCTCTCGTGTAGGTCTGCAAGATTCTCACCATCAACACTTGTTACTCGCCGATGCTCAAGCCCTGACCGATAATGCGGACAATTTTGAAAAAGTACGTCGTAACATTATTGAAGTGGCGACGGATTATCTGGCTGTCGGTATTGATCCAACTAAAACCACAATTTGTGTGCAGTCATGCCTGCCAGCACTAAATGAACTGACCATGCTTTACCTCAATTTCGTGACGGTTTCACGTCTTGAGCGTAACCCAACGATCAAATCTGAAATCCAGATGCGTGGTTTTGAGCGTGATATTCCAGCCGGTTTCTTGTGCTACCCGGTGGCTCAAGCTGCTGACATTACGGCATTCAAGGCCACTGTAGTTCCTGTGGGTGAAGATCAGATTCCAATGATCGAACAGACCAACGAAATCGTGCGTCGTTTAAACCGTCAAATTGGTCATGACCTGTTACCAGAATGTAAGGCACTACTTTCCAATGTTGGTCGCCTACCTGGTTTTGATGGTAAAGCAAAAATGTCGAAATCTTTGGGCAATACCATTGTGCTAGATGCAACAGATAAAGATATTAAGAAAGCCGTCAATGCCATGTATACCGATCCGAATCACTTACGTATTGAAGATCCAGGTCAGGTCGAAGGCAACGTGGTATTCACCTATCTAGATGCCTTCGATCCAAATAAAGAAGAGCTGGAAGAACTTAAAGCCCATTATCGTCGTGGTGGTTTAGGCGATGGTACAGTGAAAAAACGTCTGGAAAGCATTTTAAAAGAATTGATCGGTCCAATTCGTGAGCGTCGTATTGAACTGGCTAAAGATCCGGATTACATCATGGATATTCTAAAAACTGGTACGGATAAATGTCGCGATATTACCCAGGCGACACTGGATGAAGTTAAATCTGGCCTCGGCGTATTCCATTTCTAAATATAAAATTGCTTTGAAAAGCTCTTCTGATGAAGGGCTTTTTTATTTAAACTATAATTGCGCAAAAATGATGCAAATATCCCCACATAATCTTCATAGTTTTAACCTTATTTAACATGTATTAACATGAATACTGATGAGTCATATGAGAATGCATCCTATTATGGTCATATTCAGTAAGGAATCAGATTTAACTCTCTCCACAGTTAATGAAGTAGTTTGAAAGACATTCCTTTTTCTACGCAATGACAACCCCAATCATTGCGTTTTTTTTGTTTATAGTTTTTCAAAATGCTAAAAAAATCCTGCGTTTAAGCAGGATTTAATCATGGCTAAGAATTAATAACTGAACAAGCCTTTTTCTAATGGTATTTCGATACCTAAAGAAACTCCGCTATCTCGACCATTTACCTTTGAATCACCGACCCATGCATTAATTTTAAGCGGCATTTCTGGACGGATATAATGTGACCAGGTCAAATCCAGTGCTTTAATCTCATCATTAAAAGCAAAAGCAGCATTATTAACGGCGGCTCGTTCCGATTGATTCACATCAGCAAAAAGTATACGACCCGATAAGCGGTTCATAAAATCAATACGAATGTCTTCACCCACGGAAATCATCTGCGCATCGCCACCTAAAGCATGTGCTAGAGGATAACCATGCTGATAAAAACCGTCTGTATAATTCGTATGGTTGTAGGAAATGCCTTGAACCTTGCCATTAGTCCGCGTATCTGCCCATTCTGCATAAACTTAGTATGGCATATTTCTCAAACTAGCAGAATAGTCGATTCTAGCCAAATACATTTTTTTTTGCAGGTAAGCCCCCAGCCTCATCTTCTCCTACATATTGAGCATATAGACCCACCGGAATTTGGGTAAGAGAAAATAAATTTAACCGCGCATCGAAACCGGCAATCTGGTTAGATGGGTCTGGTTCACCTGTACCCCCATTATCTTTACTACCTACAAAAGCATCCCACAGCGAACTTAAACTTTCAGGTCGTCCTTCACCACCCCACTGAATCGCACGCGAGGCACCAAGCTCTAAATAAGGTAAAGGCTGTGCTGTAACACGCAAACCAATCAATTTGGCGTCTGGAACTGCGCTATAGTCATCGAGTTGACCGGCAAAAGCCTGATATTGCCACGGCCCAATCCAAGATAACCATTTATTTTCAAATGCTGTCTGTTCTGCACGTTGAACTGTAAAGCCATAGACTGGACGACTGGCATCACCACGCATCAAGCTGCCATCATGGCTTGGGCCCCAGTAAGTTGGAATCTGCCCAGCAATCAACCATTGATTCCAAAGTTTCCCCGCCAGATAAGAACCTTCGAGATTTACATCCTGATCATTATCAATTTGTGGATCTTTTTCAGCATTCACCCTGATTTTGGCATCCCAATTCGTACTGCCAGCATTAAACTCTAAAGCTGCCTGATATTGTGCTTTTTGCTGATCCCCGAAAGTCTGTGGAATATTTTTTTGATCGGTTTCTGCAAATACACCCAATTTTAGCAGTTGATTATCTGCCTTTAGTTTAGCCAGAACCGAATCGATTACACGCTGCTGTACAGTATTGCTGATCTGCGCATTTGTTAAGGCTCGTTGAATTTCATCCCCACTCAGCGGCCAGGTTGAGGTACTGATTTGAATAACCCCTTGCTGGTTTAACCAGTTCAGGTCAGTACGCAAATTTGCATCATTTAGAACCAGGCCCTGAGCAAAAGCAGGAAGAGCAAGCGTAGTCAGCAACACACTCAATAATGTTTTTTTTTAGCAACATGGGATGAATATTCTCAAGTTTATTTTCTGCTTCACCTTAATCGCTCCTATGTTAATTTTCAACGATTAAACTGTTGTTTTTTACTCAAGCTTTCAGATGTATCGATAAAAAATAACCCACACAATGGTGGGTTATTTTGAATTCAGCATTTAAGCATTTTTATGACGCATATGCGGGAACAAGATCACATCGCGGATACTTGCTGCATTGGCAAAGATCATCACCAGACGGTCAATACCAATACCCTCACCTGCTGTTGGAGGAAGACCGTATTCCAATGCTTCTACAAAGTCTGCATCGTAATGCATAGCTTCATCATCACCAGCATCTTTTTCAGCAACCTGTGCCTGGAATCGTTCAGCCTGATCGATTGGATCATTTAATTCCGAGAAGCCATTTGCCAACTCACGGCCACCGATGAAGAATTCAAAACGGTCGGTAATGTGTGGATTGTGATCATTACGGCGTGCCAATGGAGAAGTTTCCGCTGGATATTCAGTAATGAACGTCGGTTGACGCAATTTGGTTTCTACGGTTTCTTCAAATACCATAGTTTGCAGTTTGCCCAGACCAAAACCTGGCTTCACTTGCTCTTTCAATTCTTCCTGAAGGAATTTTGCCAGGAACTCACGGTCATTGACATTTTCAGGAGTAAATTGCGGGTTATTTTCCAGAATCGCATCGAACATTGAAATTTTCTTGAATGGCCCTTTGAAGCTATACACTTCATCGCCATAAGGCACGTCAGTCGTACCCAAGATATCAATCGCCAGACGCTCTAGCATTTGCTCGGTCAATTCCATCAAGTCTTTGTAATCTGCATACGCCTGGTAGAATTCAATCATGGTGAATTCAGGGTTATGACGGGTAGAAACACCTTCGTTACGGAAGTTACGGTTAATTTCAAACACACGTTCAAAACCACCGACTACCAAACGCTTTAAGTAGAGCTCTGGCGCAATACGCAAGAACAATGACATGTCCAGTGCATTGTGATGTGTTTCAAAAGGACGTGCTGATGCACCACCTGGAATCACATGCATCATTGGCGTTTCAACTTCCATATAGCGCTTTTCAGTCAGGAAGGCACGGATACCCGCCACAACTTTGGCACGAATTTCAAAAGTTTTACGTGTTTCTTCATTAACGATCAGGTCAAGATAACGTTTACGATACTTCACTTCAGTATCGTTCAGACCATGGAACTTGTTTGGAAGTGGACGCAATGATTTGGTCAGTAATTCAAAATGTTCGATATGTACATACAAATCGCCTTTACCCGAACGACCGATATAACCTTCGACTGCAATGATATCGCCAAGGTCCAGACCTTTAATGGTAGCCAGTACATCTTCAGCGAGTTCTTTACGCGCAACATAAAGCTGGATACGACCTGTCATGTCCTGGATCACGATAAATGAACCACGGTTCAACATTACACGACCGGCAACTTTGACGTAGACCTTTTCGCCTGCTTCAATTTCTTCTTTAGATTTATCAGCGAACTGGTCTTGTAAATCCTGGGCATAATGCTCACGCTTAAAGGTATTCGGCCATGGGCTCTTACCTGTTTCTTGTGCCTGAGCTTCGATTTGCTTTAACTTGGCATGACGCTGTGCAATTAAATCGTTTTCGGAAATGATTTGTTCAGAAGTCGATTGAGCGTTAGTTTGCGTCATCTCTGCCTCGAATAAGATTAGTTAAAAAATAGAAGTTGCATAGAATAGCAGAAATCCTTCTCAAATCGTAGCGCAAACACTCTCAGGAACCGGCTTTTCTTTGGAAAAATCCACTATCCTGCTATTTACACCATTCGGTTGAGCCCTTCTGTCACTCTTTTAAATTGCCTTTCTTCAACCTTTTGCAGCACCCCGCTGCTCTCAGTTGGGATTAAAGTTTAAATCAGACAGGGGTTATACAAAATCATTGCACTGCAAAATTGTGGCTTAGACCAATAGCTAACTGCCTTGTACACCCAGACGTTCTACAATGACGCTCAGATTGAAGATGATGTGCCAATCAACAAATAACCAATATGGCATGTCCCATAAAAATGAGTAATGAACTATGTCTAAGATTTTGTTTTTACATGGCTTAGATTCCTCCAGAGAATCCACCAAGTTCCATGCCATTGATGTGGTACATAAATACTGTATCGATGTCGATTATCGAAATCTGAGTTATAGTTCGGTCACCGAGTTTTATCATGAGATGATTGAAACCATCAAACCGGATATTCTGGTCGGCCACAGTCTTGGCGGTTATTGGGCACTGAAAATGTCACAAGCGTATCAAATTCCATGTGTAGTGGCCAATCCCATTTTGCAGCCTAACTTCCGCGATGATTATCCGCCGATTGGGCATCACGATTTACAGCATGATATTCCTCAGTTTGCCTATCTGGAGCTGGGCGATGAAATTCTGGATATGCATGCGGTTCAGACACAACTTGAAGACTATATGCAAATTCAGGCAGTTGATGGCGGCCATCATCGTCTGGAACATCCTGAGCAAATTAATACACTGATTCAGGAAATCGAAGATCATTTTATCAGGCAATAAAAAAGCCCCACATTTTTGGGGCTTTTTTTTAATTTATGACTTAAGCAACTGCCGCTTCAGGCTGAGATTTGTCGTCCAATACTGACCAGATATCCAGGCCTAATTCAGCATGCAGGTCAGGAAGATCAAGGAAGATACTTGCACCAAGTACTTCATGCTGGCATTTTTGAGCCAGTTCATTCACAGCTTTTAAGGTTCCACCGGTTGCCAGAACATCATCCACAATAATTACTTTCTGGGACTGAACGTTCGCAGACATTTCTAAACGATCCAGACCATATTCCAGGCTATAACCCACACCGACCACTGGAGGTGGCAATTTACCTGCTTTACGCACCAACAATAAGCCTTTGCCTGTACGTTGTGCCAACAAGCTTGCCAACACAAAACCACGCGCTTCAACCGCAATAAAGCTTTCTACTTCTGCCAGTTTGTCAGCAGGAATGCTGGCAATCAAAGCGTCAGTCAATGGACCAATATTGCTCATGAAAAGTGGGGTCAAATCAAAGAAGCAAATTCCTGGTTTTGGAAAATCTTGGACCGTACGAATGTGAGACCACAAAGAAGTAGACAAATTGCTCATGGGAGATCTTAAAAAAAGAAAAGGAATATGGGAATTTTAAACCTATTTGAGTAGAGCGGACAAGCCAAGCTGCCTAATAAAAACCCGACGTTTAATTACAAGATATTGATTTTATTATATTGATTTATTTTAAAAATATTTAATCCGGACTTTACTGATTTTAAATTACCTAAAAACTCAAGTTTTTACTGCACGACTTTGGTCTATCCCACAAGATAAACACTCATTTTTGCCATCGTCAGCTTTTTATCCTTTAACCGCCTACGCCAGAAAAGCTGATTGGCGTGATTTTTAGATAAATGAGGAATGTGTCGTCTATTCTGCTGCTAATTTCGCTGATTAAGCTTTTATTCACTTTACTTTATGAATAGAACTGCGTAAAAATTTAGCCAAATATGTTCACTGTTAAAAAGTCATATTCTTTTAGAGTCTTGCCTTTTATGGATTTTAAGCTGACGCCTACAGTTGCTCAGTTTTGGAGAGTTACATGAGAAAGTTTCAATGCATCGTATGTGGATGGATTTATGACGAGGCAGAAGGTTGGCCTCAAGACGGGATCGTGGCAGGCACCAAATGGGAAGATATCCCAGATGACTGGACCTGTCCAGATTGCGGCGTGTCTAAAATTGATTTCGAAATGATCGAAGTCTAATCACGTCCAGTTAAAGGCCATATCCATATGGTCTTTTTTTATGCCTTTCAATCATTTATACAGCATGGAGCTCTACCATATGGAAACGACTATGCATCCTATCGTCATTATTGGTTCAGGTATGGCGGGTTATGCCGTAGCACGTGAATTTCGTAAACTCAATCCAGAACATGAATTGCTGATGATCTGTGCGGATGATGCGGTCAATTACGCCAAACCGACGCTCTCCAATGCTTTGGCTGGCAATAAAGCGCCTGAACAAATTCCACTAGGCGATGCGGCTAAAATGTCAGCACAGCTGAATATGCGCATTGAACAGCATACCTGGGTCAAAGCCATTCATCCGGAAGATCATCAGCTGGTTCTGGAAAAAGATGGTCAGGAAAGTACGCAAAATTATAGCAAACTGGTATTAGCCATCGGTGCCAATCCGGTACGTCTGGCGATTGCCGGTGATGCCAGCGATGACATTCATGTCGTCAACAATTTAAGTGACTATAAAGCTTTCCGTAACAATCTGGCAGCACGTGAAGACAAACGTGTAGTGATTTTAGGTGCAGGCCTGATTGGCTGTGAATTTGCCAACGACCTGCAAAATACCGATCATCAGGTTACCGTCATTGATTTGGCGCCTCAGCCGCTTGGCCGTTTATTGCCAGAACATGTTGCTACTGCATTCCAGAAGAATCTTGAAGAAACCGGCATTCACTTTGTCTTGGGCACAACAGTCGAAAAAGTCTCTCGTGCGGACAATGGGGATTATCTGGTCACGCTGGCCAATGGTCAGTCTTTGGTCGCTGATGTAGTGTTATCTGCGGTGGGCTTACAGCCAAATATTTCTTTGGCGAAACAGGCAGACGTACATACCAGTCGCGGAGTTTTGACCACCGCACAACTGGAAACCAACCAAGCCGACATCTATGCTGTAGGTGACTGTGCCGAGGTCAATGGAACTTTATTGCCTTATGTCATGCCGATCATGCAACAAGCCCGCGCTTTGGCAAAAACCTTAAACGGTGAACATACCGCTGTACATTATCCGGCTATGCCAGTGGCAGTCAAAACGCCTGCTGCACCTTTAACGGTATTACCTGCACCAGTTGATGTTGATGTCACCTGGGAAACTGAAGAGTTTGACGATGGCATGCTGGCTAAAGCGCTCGATGCTAACGGCACCTTACGTGGTTTCGTGCTTTTGGGCGCCACTGCAGCCAAACAGCGTCTGGCCTTGACCAAACAGGTTCCTGACTTGATTCCTGCTGCGGTTTAGAGGTTTAATAGCAAGGATATTTTTTAAACGAAATATCCTTTAATTAGGACAGCGACTATGTACAGCGCAGCACAGTTTAATCTTTCCCCTTATACCTCGTTCATGCATGAAACCAAGGTCGATCTTGGCAATGGGATCCAGCTACATGTCGAGGTTGGTGGAAATCCGGAACATCCCACCATTTTGCTGATTATGGGGCTGGGTGGGCAAATGCTGTACTGGCCTGACTTTTTCTGCAAGTCACTGATAGACAATGGCTATCACATCATCCGTTTTGATAATCGTGATATTGGTCTGTCTTCAAAAGTCCATCACAAAGGTCCACGCCTGAATACCCTGAAAATGATGAGCCGTTTTGTGCTGGGTCTGGGTAATCAGGGTGCACCTTATGATCTGTATGATATGGCCGAAGATGTCAGTCTGTTGATTGAAAAAATGCAGCTGGAACAAGTCTATGTGCTGGGTGCTTCGATGGGCGGTATGATTGCCCAGATTCTGGCCGCGCGTTATCCGGACAAAGTCAAAAAACTGGGCTTACTGTTTACCAGCAATAACCAGCCGATGTTGCCACCGCCCTTCCCTAAGCAACTCTTTAGTTTGATTGACAAACCGGCTTCAACAGATGAAGATGGCATTGTTGATCATAGTTTGAAACTGTTTAAGATCATCGGCTCGCCAGGTTATGTCAATCATCTGGAAGCGGTACAGACCGCCCGTAAATTATATAAGCGAAGTTACTATCCTGCTGGTGTACTTCAACAGTTTTTAGCAATATTATGTACAGGCTCATTGCTGCAACTGGACAAGCAAATCAAACAAGAAACCCTGGTAGTCCATGGTTCTCGAGATCGATTGCTGCCTCCTAGCCATGGCAAGGCCGTTGCGAAAGCAATTTCAGGGGCTAAATTTGAATTAATTGATGGAATGGGGCATGATATCCCACCGCATTTTATTCCATATCTTAGCGAATTATTTGCTGATCATTTTAAATCATAAACATTAGGACACTATGGCTGCATTACCATCCCTAAGACAGCTGTCATACCTCGTAACACTGTCAGAGACGCTACACTTTACAGAAGCTGCTCGCCGCTCCTTTGTCACCCAGTCAACCTTGTCTGGCGGCATCATGGAGCTGGAGCGTTTACTCGGTGGCGTACTTGTTGAACGCGACCGCCAGAATGTTCGTTTAACGCCTCTTGGTGAACAAGTGGTTGCACGCGCACGTGTTCTACTGGCCGATGCTCAGGACCTAATGCGTTTAAGTCGTGAGATGAGTGAACCTTTAACCGGTGATCTACATCTCGGCGTCATTCCAACAATTGCACCTTTCCTATTGTCCCAGCTGCTGGATGAAGTGCATAAGCAATTACCAAAAATCCAGTTGCATCTGCATGAAGCGCAAAGTGAAAAGATTGTAGAAAAGCTGGAACATGGCAACCTGGATATGGTGGCTTTGGCATTGCCTTTCGACACCCGTGGTCTGAAAGTTGCTGAAATTGCCAAAGAGAATCTGTATCTGGTTTACCAAAAATCTGATCAGCATGCTGCACAAGCAAACTCTTTAGAAGATCTGGATCTGTCTCGCCTGATGTTACTTGAAGAAGGTCATTGCCTGCGTGATCATGCCTTGAGTGCCTGCCCGATTGGTGAGCGTAAAAATGATCACCGTTTAAAAGCCAGCTCACTGCCGACTTTAATCGAAATGGTGTCTGCAAATCTGGGCTTTACCCTGCTGCCTGAAATTGCGATCCATACCAATATGATTAAAGGCAATCCTGAGATTCAGGTAAAAGCGATCGATTCAGCCCCAAGTCGTACCCTGGCATTGGTAACCCGTAAAAGCACACCGCTGCAAAGCGAGTTTGATGTGCTATTACAGATTTTCCAGAAAATCACTCAGCACGATGCTGCCTGATCTATAGATAATAAAAAGGAGCACATGTTGCTCCTTTTTTATATCTTGAATTGAATGCATCCAGTCCGCCTAGAAACTTAGAATCTCTACATTTCAGCTAAATCACTATTCTTTGGGATAGGCATTTGCATCTGCCTGATTCACAGTATAGCTCTCTATCAGCATCTACAGGATCGCGTTTTATTGGCTAGCCTTTTGCCTGCACCGGTTTTAGTGATTCGTTCACCGACTGGACTCGACCTGTCAAAAATCCAGACCGTGCTACAGCAACTCGGCTATCAGCCAGATATGCTGCTGTATGCGGACAATATGCTGTCCGCACAATCCATGATTACTGAACATCTGCCTAATCTGATTCTTTATCATGCAGCAACAACTTCAGAGATCAGTGTGATCCGTCCGCTGAAACAGCAAAGCCTAGATACGCCCGTTATTGCCATACTCAATACTCATTCCACAGCACTGATCTATTCAGCCTTGCTGTCCGGCGCAGATAGCTATATGCAGCATCATGATTCATTACCCCAGTTCGCTGATAGTCTAACAACTGTCTTGCGCGGTGGAGCCTACATTCATACTGAATTGGCAGATTATCTCCTGCACCAGCCCAGCGTTAAAGCCTGTCTCAACTTCGCTGAATTACAGTTATTACAAGTAATGAGTCAGCATAAATCGCAAACCGAACGACAAAACCAGCTTCAGATGAAAGATTATCAGATGTATAGTCAGGTCAAACACATCTATCGAAAACTGATCAGACTCAGCTTAAACAGTTCAATTGTATGTTCGAAATAAAAAAGAGGCTGAATATTCAGCCTCTTTAAATACTTAAACTTATTTAAACAGCTCTAACAGAATACGTTGTGCATTATGCGGTTTTTCACCTTCTTTGGGCTGTGCCCGCAGCCAAGTACCATCACCTTGCAATAACCAGGATTGCTGATTGTCTTTCAAGTAATTCAACAGACCTTGTTGATAGATGCGTTTTTTCAAGGCTTCATCTTCGACCGGGAAACAGGCCTCGACCCGATTAAACAGGTTACGATCCATCCAGTCTGCACTTGAACAGTAAATACGTGAATTGCCATTATTGCTGAAATAATACACGCGGGTATGTTCCAGGAAACGCCCGACAATTGAACGCACCCGGATATTTTCCGACAGACCCGGCAACCCCGGACGCAAACTGCAAATTGAGCGGATAATCAGGTCAATCTGTACCCCGGCCTGAGAAGCCTCATAGAGTTTGTTAATCAATTGCATTTCGGTCAGTGCATTGACTTTGACAATAATCTGCGCCGGTTTCCCTGCTTGAGCATAGGCAATTTCATTATCGATATAGTTAAGTAACTGGGCATGCAAAGTAAATGGCGCATGTAGCAGCTTTTTCAGCTTGGCCATTTTCCCCATACCGGTCAATTCCTGGAAAATACGATGCACATCTTCACACAGATCTTTATCTGTCGTTAATAGACCATAATCGGTATAGATTCGTGCATTGCCGGCATGATAATTACCGGTACCCAGATGCACATAGCGCACCAGTTTGTTATTTTCCCGGCGCACCACCAGAATCATCTTGGCGTGAGTCTTGTAACCAACAATGCCGTAGACCACGACCGCACCCGCTTCTTGCAGGACATTGGCCACCGCAATATTGGATTCTTCATCAAAACGTGCACGCAATTCAATCACTGCGGTGACTTCCTTGCCATTGCGGGCAGCTTCAGCCAGTACCTGCACAATTTCAGAATCTGGCCCACTGCGGTACAAGGTTTGCTTGATCGCCAGCACTTGCGGATCGCGTGCCGCTTCACGTAATAATGAAATGACCGGCGCAAAAGATTCAAAAGGATGGTGCAGCAAAATATCCTGTTTCTGCATCGCACTAAAAATATTTTCAGATTTTTTCAGTACTTTAGGAATGATGGGAGTATGCGAGTCATAACGTAAATGCGGACGTTTAAAGTTAGATAGCAAACGTGCCAGATTGACCGGGCCCGCGACTTTATAAAGCTGCTCGTCGTCCAGATCAAATTCATTCAGTAGATATTCATAAATATGCTGCGGACAATTTTCTGTCACTTCCAGACGCACGGCGCGGCCAAAACGGCGTGAACTGAGTTCGCCTTTGAGTGCCTTGGCTAGATCTTCAACATCTTCATTCAAGGCTAAATCGGCATTTCGGGTAACACGGAACTGATAACAGCCAGTCGCCGTCATCCCCGGGAACAGATCAGACACATGCTCATGAATAATCGCCGACAGCATCACATGATGTTCTTTTCCATCGGTCAGTTCATCCGGTAAACGTACCACGCGTGGCAGTGAACGCGGTGCGGGTACCACAGCCAGATCAATCTGACGGCCAAAAGCATCTTTCCCTTCCAATGTGACAATAAAGTTCAGTGATTTATTCACCAGTCTCGGGAATGGATGCGCAGGGTCCAGACTGATCGGCGTGAGAACCGGCGCAACCTGCTCTTGAAAATATTTTTTAATCCAGGCAGATTGTGCCGGAGTCAGCTCACCACGGCGCAGGAAACAAATATCTTCATCACGCAGTTTTGGCAGAATTTGTTCATTTAAAATACGGTATTGACGTTCAATGGCAGCATGTGCGGTTTTAGAAATCTGTTCTAAAACCTGCTTTGGAGTCAAGCCATCCGGACTCCGACTTTCATTATCCAGATCCAGCTGTTCCATCATTCCTGCGACCCGGATTTCAAAAAACTCGTCCAGATTACGCGAGAAAATCAACAGGAAATTCATGCGTTCGAGCAATGGATGTAAAGGATCGACAGCCTGTTCCAGGACACGTAAATGGAAGTCTAGGATAGACAGTTCGCGATTAATATAACGATCATTATATGTATATTCGGGCTGTGCTGAAGTTGTGCTGGCTGCCGTATTCATATCAAACCTATGCGGATTTAAAATTGTGCTTATCCCTCCAAGTATGCTTCAAATTGATGACAATTTCATAAAAAAAGCCCAAATAATTGGGCTTTCTCTTCAAATCATCAATTAAGGTAATTCTGCATAACGCATATAGCGCTGAATCATCCACTTACGAGCATTTAATGCAGAGGAATTGCGATGATCCTGGAAATATTTCGGATTGGTCAAAATGGCAGCCAGAAAGATGGCTTGATCGCGGGTCAGGCTTTGTGCGGTTTTACCGAAATAATGTTTGGCCGCTGCTTCAACGCCGTAGATATTATCCCCGAACTCGATCGAGTTTAAATAGACTTCCAGAATTCGTTCTTTCGACCACATGCGTTCCATCATCCAGGTCGCGACTGCTTCCTGACCTTTACGCACAAAGGAACGCTTGTTGACGAGGAACAGGTTTTTCGCCAATTGCTGGGAGATTGTCGAACCACCGGCCACTACACGGCCCTGATTTCTGTTTTTATTCAGCGCAGTTTGAATTCCGTCCCAGTCAAAACCATGGTGATGAATAAATTTTCCATCTTCCGCAGTGACGATGGCACGTTTCAGATTCAGGCTGATCTCGTCATAGGGACGCCACTGATGCTGAATCGCTTTGGAAGGCTCTGTCCAGTAATCAATCCGCATCATCATGGTGGTGTTCACCGGATTGGTTCGCCACCAAGCCAGACTGGCAAAGATCCACAATTGAACCAGCAGAATCACACTGACGATGACTAGCATCGTGCGGATCAGAAAGGCTTTCATGTCAGTGCGTTACTCCTGAAAATTTAATTTTTCGTGTTAAGCTTATTCGAAATATACAATCACAGCAAAAAAATAGCATGTCTGAATACTCTCCCCCTGTCGAACATCGCAAACTTGAAATGCATCTCTGGTGGATCACCGCCATTTTAATCGGGATCAATGTTGGATTATTTGGCTGGCAAGCCATGCATGGCATGGATGTTAGCCAGCCGAGTACCCGAGACGCTATTCTCTGGGGTGCCGATTATGCACCTTTAACCTATTTAGCGGAACCCATGCGCTTGTTTAGCAGCATGTTTTTTCATTTTGGCCTGATTCACCTGATGTTGAATATGTGGGCCTTGTATATTTTTGGTAGTGTTGCCGAACAGCTGTTTGGCCGGATGTATTTTATTGGCCTGTATGTGTGTGCCGGATTAATGGGCAGCCTGCTCAGTGGCTATATGAACATTCAGGACAGCTATAGCCTGATCGAAGGCGGTGTGGCTAATCCGGATTTATTGCCTGCGGTCAGTGCCGGCGCATCCGGTGCCGTGATGGGACTCGGGGCTTCACTGACAGTGCTAGCCTTATTGCCAATGCTGCCACAGCAACGTTTTATTCTGGATAAAAAAACCCTGGTGATGGTGATGGGCCTGAACCTCGCGCTGGGTTTTATGATCAGCGGAATCAACAATGCCGCACATATTGGCGGCATACTGATGGGAGCTTTTCTCACCTTGCTCTGGTACATCGGGCAAAAAATGCAGCGTAGCCACCTGTTCAATCTGATTGCCTTGATTGTCGGGTTCGGCCTTTGTGTGCTGCTTTATCAACATAACTTGGCCTTACTCGAACCCATTCGCCCACTGTGGCAAGAGATTCTGGAAATGATGCAACAGCAACTAAAACTTTAACTCTCAGCCAGTTTAAAAATCACGGAGATGAATCTTATTGATTCATCTCACGCAAGCTTTGTAAGGGTGGAATCTCTGACAGATAACTCAGGCGATAACGGCCAATCAGCGCACATAAAGTGGTCATAAAGATCGGCAAGATAATCCAGATTTCCCAATGCGGCTGAATCATTAAATCCATTTTATAACTGGCAATCGCGCTGATCACTTCGGCAAACAGGCAGGAAACAATTCCAGCAAACAGTCCAATAAAACCAATTTCCAGACTCATCATGGTTTTCAGTTTCTGCTTGGAACTACCGAATGATCGAAGCAAAGCCACTTCACGTTTGCGCTCATCCATCAACAGGTTCAGACAGGCCAACAGTACCAGAAAACCGGAAATGCTGACCAGTACTGCCAGAATGGTCACGATTTGCACCAGCACATTCACAATGCGTTTGATCTCTTCCAGAATCAGGCTGACATCAATAAACACCGTGTTGGAAAATTGCTGGATCACAGACACCAGTTTGCCCTTATCTACCTCCGGGACATAAAAACTGCCCAGATAACTGCCGGCATTGGCATCCATGGTATTGGGTGCAAAGATAAAGAAAAAGTTGGGACTAAAACTTTCCCATTCGACGGTTCTTAGATTAACGACTTTAGCTTCCAGTATCCCTTCCGGCAGGCTGAAACTGAGTTTATCTCCAATCTTGATCCCTAACTCTTCAGCAGTATTGGCTTCGACCGATACAGTGCCGACCTGCTTTAAAGCCGCGTCACCACTAACAATCACATTATCTTGAGGATAGCGGTTTGACTGGGTCAGATTCAGTTCACGTCTTAAGGTATTGCTACTTTTCACCAGTTCCTCGGCAAAAGGCTGATCATTTTTGGCGACCAGACGCCCACGGACATTTGGATACAGTGGTGTGCTTTTCCAGCCATTCTGCTCAAGTTGGGCTTTCAGGGCTGGCATCTCAAAAGGCGGTAAACCGTAAACGAACTGGTTCGGTGTACCTTCCGGTAACTGTTGCTGCCAGCGCTCCAGCAGATCGGTACGCAAGACGGCCAATACTGTAATCAGGCTCAAGCCCAAGGCTAAAGCCGTAATCTGCAAGGCGGTCTGAGAAGGTGTGCGTACATAGGCTGACAGATTCAGCTTCATATTCCGCAGCAGTTTCAACACCCCCCATACCGTCAGATACAACACCGCACATAACACAATAATCGCGCCAATCACCCAGGCGGTCAGCAAAAGATTTTCAGTCAAAATCACACTAAAAATAATCAGGCTGAGCGTTCCGGTCAGCAGCATCCACAGCATAGATTGCACTGATTTTTCCTGCTGGCGGATCACCCGGATCGGTGGCGTATTCAGCAGTTGCAACAAGCTTGGCATGACAAAGCCGAGTAACACTACAGCACTGGTCAGCATCGCGACCGGCAATGGCCCAAGCAACATTGCGATAGCGGAAAATTCAATTTGTAAATTTGGAATCAGCTGCAACATCAATTGCAACAGTCCATAACCCAGACTGATCCCGACCACGGTACCAATTAGCATGGCAATCAACAGCACCATCCCGAGTAAAGCCAGATAAGCCGACAGAATCTGCTGCTTGGTGGCGCCAATACAACGCATTAAGGCAATATGATCCTGATTCTGCTGCACATAACGCTGCGCGGTTAAGGCAATGGCAATCCCGCATAATAGAATGGTCAAAATATTGGCCAGTTGCAGGAAAGTGTCCAGATTAGCAATCGGCTTCATCAAGCGGGTATTGCCTTCACTAGCATTGCGCAATCTGAGACTGCTTTGCTCCTCAAATTCCTGCCCTTGTACTTCCGCTGGCGTTTCAGCTGAGGCATTTGCTGACTTGACCTGCTGCTTGAACAGGGCTTCATATTGTTGGGTATCATCCGGACGGCCAGCCATGAGTAAGCGATATTCAATCCGGCTCCCTACCTGAATGGCATTAGTTCGTGCCACATCCACCTGGGAAATAATCACGGTCGGCGAAAAACCGGAAAATCCAAGCTCCTGATTGGAGTCCTGTTCAATCTTGGCGGTGACTTTGAATGCTGCATCGGCGATATTCAGCTGATCCCCCAATTTGACTTTGAGCAAATCCATGGCTCGTGGACTGAGCCAGATTTCACCAGACTGAATCGACTTTTTTGCCGGTTGCACCCGAAGTTCGCCACGCAAAGGAAAAGCCTGATCAATGGCTTTGACATTGACCATAACAAACTGCGCATCGGTATAGGCCATACTGCTAAAGAAAGTGACTTCTGACTGCTTTAAATCCAGCTGCTTGGCCTGATCACGCCACTGCTCCGGCAAAGGCTCATTATCTGAAAGCACCAGATCACCAGCCAGCATTTCTGCTGCCTGCAAGGCAACTGCATTTTGGATCTGCTCATTACTAAACTTAAGTGCAGTGGTCGCGCTAATTGCCAGCGTTAAGGCAATAATCAGCAGATAAATTCCGGTCGTTTTAAAGCTTTGCGTCAGTAAGGGGCGAAATAATGGATTCATTTCATCCCCCACTCGGATGTTCAATCAGCTCGCCATTCAGCAATTCAAAATGCCGCTGGCACTGCTGCGCCAGTTTGCGGTCATGCGTGACCAGCACCAAAGTCGTCCCCAGTTCCCGATTCAGTTGAAAGAGTAGTTGTTCAATTTCTTTGGCAGTTTCGCCGTCGAGGTTACCCGTGGGTTCATCGGCAAAAATGATTTTTGGTTCACTAACCAGTGCACGAGCGATGGCTACACGTTGCTGCTCTCCCCCGGACAATACTTTTGGGGTTTGCTGCGTCTGTCGATCCAGACCAACTTTATGTAGTAATGCCAACGCCTTTTGCTCAGCTTCTGCATATTTAAAACCAGGTTGCAAACGTAATGGCAGCATTACATTTTCAAGTGCAGTCAGGTGCGGTAAGAGCTGAAAAGACTGAAAGACAAACCCGATATTTCTTAAACGTACCAGTGCACGTTGTTCTTCATTCAAGTTAGACACTGATTCGCCACAGACCATAAGCTGACCTGAACTTGCCTGATCCAGTGTCGCCAGAATACCCAGTAATGTGGATTTTCCGGAACCGGAACGACCGGTAATTGCCACTTGTTCTCCGGCCTGAATATCCAGATCAAGATCCTCAAAAATGGTGAGCTGTTTTTGTGAAAGTTGTATCTTTTGTGTCAATTTCTGGGCAGAAATAATAGCCTGTGGCATGATGGTCGAATCGTTGCTGCTTTGAATCATACGTGTCCTATATGAAAGATCTTAATCAGAAAACTCGGCTATTGCCTTACTTTTTTTTGCTCAGTCTGTGCCTGTTACCTCTTGGGGTTTCAGCAAAGACGATTATGATTTTAGGTGATAGTTTAAGTGCAGGTTATGGTATCCAGCCCCAGCAGGGTTGGGTACATTTATTACAAAAGCGTTTAGAGCAACAGTATCCGAAACAGCATAAAGTGGTCAATGCAAGTGTCAGCGGTGAAACCACCAGCGGAGCACTGGCCAGGCTGCCAAAATTGCTGCAGACGCATCGTCCAGACCTTGTGGTGATTGAGTTAGGTGGCAATGATGGCTTACGTGGACAACCACCGCAAATGATTCAAAAAAATTTAGCCAGCCTGATTCAGCAGAGCCAGAAAGCCAAGGCCAAGGTCATCGTCTTTGGCATAAAAATGCCGCCTAATTACGGGCAGGCCTATAGCAAGGCTTTTGAAAATAATTATAAAGTGGTGAGTCAGCAATATAAGGTGAAGTTATTGCCCTTCTTTATGCAGGGTGTCGCCGGTAATAAAACATTGATGCAAAAGGATCTGATTCATCCAAATGCTAAAGCACAGACAATCCTGTTAAATAATGCTTATCCATACATTAAAGGCGCTTTATAAAGCGCCTTTAACTTATTTTAGAATATATTTAGATGAATCGTGATTAGAAATCGAAGAATGTCACTTCACCAGTTTCCAGTGAATATTCAGCACCCACGACTTTTAGTTTTCCTTGTCCAATCAGGTTTTCCAGAACGGCTGAACCGTGACGCAACTGATTCACCGAAGCAAATACGTTGGAACGTACTGCATGCTTGGACAATTTTGCCAAGTCATTTTTCAGTTCAGTTTGCATTAAAGTTTCAACTGAAGGACGTACGCGGTTCACAATCGACATCAGGTTTGCCGATGGGGGGCAATCTGGACACATCAAGGTATCAATAGTCGCTTTAATCGCACCACAGTGACTGTGACCTAACACCACCACAATCGCGCAATCATAACGTGCCGCGGCAAATTCAACACTGCCGACCTGTGAGGGTGCAACAATATTACCTGCAACACGAATCACAAAAAGATCGCCGAGACCCTGATCAAAAACCATTTCGGCTGGAACGCGCGAATCTGAACATCCCAAGACAATCGCAAACGGATTCTGATCCTCTGCCATTTCTGCGCGCTGTTGGTGGCTAAGTTGTTTTGGATGCGTGGTATCGCCACTGACAAAACGTTGGTTACCCTGTCTAAGACGTTCTAAAGCTTCTTGAGCTGTGAGCATTCTTTTCTATCACCGATGGTTTTAGTTGCAATATCTTACTGCCAGTTTTTTTGAATGTCACTTGCAAAAAATCTTAGCTGATTAAATTTTTAGCATTTATCTAATTTCATTTCTGCAGGTAATTTATGCGCAATACATCACATTTTCCAGTCATTTAATGTAATTCAGCAAAAAACTAATGGGTGACAAGCGCAAAGATTGATTTAAAATAGAGTGAAGAATAATGTTTTTATTTGAATGAAAATTGCAAATTTATAACATGGAAGTATTTTGATTGAGCAATTTGCTCACTGGGTTTGTTTTGGGGAATGGCCAATGAAGAAAATAATAAAATTGCGCTCGAAAATGATTTGTTCAGCCGTAGTTGCCTTAAGCATGGCATTACCGGGCCTGACACATGCTCAAATACTATTTAGCCAGAAAAATGAAACATCTGCCAAAGTCTTGCAGCAGCATCTGTTACAAGAACGCAGCCTTGCCGGTCTCAAATCCAAGACCCTCAAAATTGGCGAGGTCACCTGGAGTTATAGCGAAGGCGGTGCCAAGAACAAACCATCCATTCTACTGATTCATGGTCTGGCCGGCACGCGCGACAACTGGAACCGGGTCGCCCAGTTTCTG
Organism: Acinetobacter sp. L-24; assembly: GCF_056857555.1. Next base: position 105,109 of record NZ_JBSXNI010000043.1, read on the forward strand.
ACGCCCTATTATCATGTCATTATTCCGGATCTGCCAAGCAACGGCGACACCAAAGTTCCGGAAAATTTTGATGTTTCTGTGCCCAATGTGACCTCTCAACTGCGTTTGTTCCTTGAAACCTTAAATGTGGACGAAAATTTACACATTGCCGGCCACTCTCTGGGTGGATCGATTGCTACGGTGTATGCTTCACAATATCCTTTCGATACGCAAAGTCTTTTTTTAATCAATAGTGCTGGTCTTTACAAAATGGGGAATACTCCCTATACCAAAGATCCTCAAGCCTTAAAAGACCTGATCGTCAGCAAACCCGGTGATCTGCAAGATGTTTCCAAACAGCTGATGCAGAATCCGCCAGTGATTCCTTATCAGTTACGGCATGCACAGGAAAAACTGTTGATTTCACGCGCTGAACAAACCAGCAAATCGATTGATCAGGTGGTGATGCTAAATCGGATTTATACACCGGAAACCTTTGCCCGCCTGACCCGCACGGTAGAAGCACCCACCTTGATTTTATGGGGCAGACAGGATCGGATCATTAATGTCGAAGTAGTTAAAGAACTGCATGCCCTGCTGAAACGTGCCGAGAAACCAGTGATTTTAAATAATGTCGGGCATATGCCGATTCTTGAAGCAGAAAAACAGGTTGCACAACATTATTTGCCTTTTCTGGCCAAGACGCAGACCCTAAAAAACCCGCTTGCTGATAAACTCATTCCTTTAAATTAAGTTTCAGAGATGCTATGCAGAAACACCCGATGATTGAGCAGTTGATCGATGCTCAACTTGATTTTCTCGATCAGGCATTTTCTCAATCTGAAACGATTCAAAGCGAGTTTCATGCATTTTATTTGTGGCTACGTAAACAGACGCTAAAAGAGCTGTGGAGTTGTGAACTGATCAACCAGCTTTTACAAAAACAGATTCTGGGTACTGCCGCCAGCAGCTTTCTGATTGAACAGATTGCCGAGCATATCCGTTTTGCCCTGGTGCATCCGGCCAATGATTCCACCACGATTGCCGATCTGATTCCAGTACTGACCGTAGACAAAATCGCCCAGTATGTGGCCAGTAAAAGTGGCCATCGGCAGCGTCTGATTAAAACCATAGTGAATAATCCGGCATTTTCCGCCATGATTACCCAATTGATCCAGCATTCCATTCAGGATTATCTGGATAACTCCATGATTGCCAAAAGCGTACCCGGGGTTTCCCGCTTTATGAAAATGGGCAAATCGGTACTGGAAAATGTTACCGATACCAACCTCGATAGCACCATTGCACGTTATCTGCAAAAGAACATTCTAAAGCTCAGCCAGATGAGTGAGCATGTGCTGAACCAGCATTTTGACGATGAAAAACTCTATCATTTTCAGGCCAATCTCTGGCATAAAATCAAAGACATGCCAGTATCGGTCTTGAAGAATTATATTGAGCTGCAGGACCTGAATCAGACGATCGGCTTAGGTCATGATATCTGGGATCATATACGTCAGACAGACTATCTGCAGCAGCAAGTGCATGACGGAATTCATACCTGGTATGTCCGCAATCAGGAACATACCTTTGATCAGTTATTACGTGATCTGAATATTGATGAAGCGCTAATTCAGAATGAATTGCAGCAACTGCTCAGTCCGGTAATCCAGCAGATGGTTTCTCAAGGCCATTTACGTGAACGTGCGCGCAAATATCTGGCACAATTTTATTACCATGCAGATACTTTGAAAATTCTTAAGATTTAAATAAAAAGCCGCTTTATAGCGGCTTTTTATATTTTCATTTGCTTAGAATTTTGCATTCAGACTGATACCGTAACGACGACCATCCAATAGTTGATCACCATCAATATCTTCAGCTTTTTCATCCACTAGGTTATAGACACCAAATTTACCTGTTAGATTCGGACTGAATTTATAGTTAAAGCCGACATCTACAAATTGGTAACCTGGGTTTGGCTGAGCCATAGATGTACGGCTCAAGTAAGCAGAGGTTTCAGAACGATGGTGCAAGCGGCTCCATACATTGAGTGCATCATTTAGCTCATAATCCACACCAATATTAAACATGTGTTCCGGCATCTGGTTCAGCGGCTGACCTTTAAAAGCACCCGATCTAAACTCTGAATCGGTATAGGTATAGTTTGCAGTCAATGTTGTGTAGTCATTCAGACTGGCTTCTACGGTTGCTTCTATACCGCGAATTTCTGCTTCATCCACATTAATCCGTTCACTAATAAAGTAGAATGGAATATCCCCTTCGAAACATTTCCAATTCTTCCAGTTATTACGGTTTGTTGTGGTGCCATCAGTATCGGTTTCACAGGCACGAACTTCCGTAATACGATCTTCATATTTAGTGATAAAGCCAGTCAGCGATGTATTGATATAATCATTTTTCCAGTTGAAACCTAATTCAGTGGATACGCTTGATTCAGGCTCCAAGTCCGGATTGGCACGAATAATGCCACGGCCTGTTGCTAAGGGTGAACCACCGCCACCCGTGACGCTATAGAAACCTTCTGTGGCTGCACGAATATCAGGCTGTTTATAACCTGTAGCCACACCACCTTTTACTACAAAGTTATCATTTACCGCGTACACCCCATACAGTCGTGGCGATAAATGGCCACTATAGTTTTCATCATGATCATAACGTAAGCCGGCGGTTAAGTCGAAACGATCCGTAATACTCCAGGTGTCTTCAAGGAAAGCGGCAGCAGACCAACGTGTTAATTCACTAAATTCAGGTGCATTAGGATTCCGGTTAGTCGCTTTATCGACCAGTTTTTCATCTTTAAGATATCCCCCGAATGACAGCGTATGATCACCTAAGGCTAAGTTCCATTGACTGTTCGCTGTCCAAGTATCCAGGGTAATCCCTTTGGTGCCGAGTTCCGTATTGCCACGATCTGGATTTTTTGAATTTTCATATTGAATATAAGATGAACTGTCTAAGTTATCGCTATAACGGCCATTATGGGTTAAGGAATAAACATTACGATAATTACGCGAGAATGAATCTGCAGCACCTTGAGCAGGTGCTACCGTTTCCCCTACAGACGTAGTTGATTCCTGCTGCACGAAATTAGCTTCAACTTGTACATCATGATCATCATTAATGGCATAGGTCAGACGTGAATTTAAGCTTTCACGTTCTGTCCCACGGAAGCCGCCAACATAATGATCTTCATTACGTTCCTGCTTATTGACTGCCAGCTGCAAGCCCAGCTTGTCTGCAATTAAAGGACCCGAAAGATATGCAGAACCATTTTTAATATCACCTGAACGGCTACTATCCTGAATTGTGGTTCCTAATTCGACATGACCAGACCATTCATCCGACACTTTTTTGGTAATGATATTGACTACCCCGCCCATAGCATCCGTACCATAGAGTGTAGAAGCTGGACCACGAATAATTTCAATACGTTCGATGGCGGCAAGTGGTGGCAGAATATTTTTCTCAAAACCGCCATCATCCCCATTCGGGTTCACATCCTTGCCATATTGACGCTTACCATCGACCAGAAACAAGGTGTAGTTTGAACTCATGCCTCGAATACTGATGGTCTGTGCAGAACCCGAACCCGAAACCACGACCCCAGGCGTATTACGCAGCACATCAGTAATGTCGTTATATTCACGTTTATCCAATTCTCCACGATCAATCACAGTAATGGAAGCAGGTGCTTTAGCCAAATCTTGCTCATAACCTGTTGCGGTCACCACAATCGTTTGCAGTTTAGTCGCTTCCGCCTGTGGAACAACAGCTTCGACTGCAAATGCATTACCCGTCATGAGTGAAGTTACAGCAAATGCCAAAGTGGTTTTTAAGAATGGCTTATTCATACCTTGCGCGCCCCAATATTTATGAAGAAATCATGTTTATTCGGTTGCGAAGTGTAACAGCTTTCTACTCAAATTCAATTGCTATTGATAATTATTATCATTAATATTTACTAAATTTTAAGCCAGATATAAAAAAACCTCGAAAGTTCGAGGTTTTTTTTATATGCGATAAATGAACTGTTATATAGAACAGCTTATTTCATATACGCACCTTCAGACTGACTATGATCCGTTTCATCAACGACATTCATCAATTCAGGAATATGCTGTTTTAGCGTTGTTTCTACACCTTGTTTCAAAGTGATATCAATCGCTGAACAGCCCTGGCAACCACCACCAAATTTAAGTACAGCGGTTAAACCTTTTTCAGGGTCTTCTTTGACTTCAACCAGTGCACAGTTACCGCCATGACCTGCCAGGCCCGGGTTAATTTCAGACTGCAATACATAGGTAATACGCTCTTCTACCGATGCATCTGGACCCACGCGTGGCACTTTGGAATTCGGTGCACGGAAAGTCAACTGACCACCAAAACGGTCTTTGTTGTAGTCAATCACGGCATCGAGTAAATACGGAATAGATGGCGAGTCGATAAAAGCAGGGAAATCAGGATATTCCTGCTTATAATCCGTCGGTACAACTTCATCAGGTGCACTATAGGCCATGCAACATTCAGCGCGAGGAGTACCCGGATGCTCTACAAAAACACGCACACCAATACCCGGGGTGTTCTGTTTATCCAGTAGATCCTTTAAATACTCTTGTGCTGTTGGTGTAATCAATAAGTTGGGAATTTCACCAACAACTGGAGTGCTGCTGTTCTCAGTCGACATAACAATAATTTCCTCAAGCTCAAGCGGCCATTTTAACTGAAGATGCGGGGTAATTTTTAAAAATCAACTAAAATTGTCGGATTTATTATAAAAGTACAACTTTAGCTCAATTTTAATGGCATGATAATTGGCAAATAGGCACCCTTAGAATCATTTATATGCTTGATTTACCTTTTAATCATACCGTGACCATTATTCTGATCACCTGTATTGTGTCATTTATTGCTTTCTCCAAAGAGACGGTGATGAATCGCCTGATTTTCTGGCCACCGGCACTGCAACGTGGACAATATGACCGCTTTATTACGCATGGCTTTATCCATGCGGATGGAGCTCATCTCTTGTTTAACATGATTACCCTGTTCTTCTTCGGCAGCGTGATTGAAAGCTTTTATCGTCAATATCTGTATGACCTGGGTTTTATCCTGTTTTACCTCGGTGGTCTGATCGCAGCGATTCTGCCAAGTTACCTGAAGCATAAAAATGATGCGCGCTGGGCCAGTCTCGGCGCTTCCGGTGCAGTCTCGGCTGTACTGTTTGCCTATATTCTGTTTGAACCTTGGAAGTTGATCTTTGTGTTCTTCATTCCGGTTCCTGCCATTATTTTTGCTGTGCTGTATATAGCCTATAGCATTTGGTCAGGCAAAAAAGGCAATAGCAACATTAATCATAGCGCGCATTTATGGGGAGCGGCTTACGGGGTGGTCATGACGATTATTCTGGAGCCACGCCTGATTCCGCATTTCCTGAATAAACTGATGCAGGTTCCGTTTTAATCAGGTTTTTTAAATATTGAAGGAATAAAGCTACATATGAGTTAAGCCTCATATTTCTGCTGAAAATGGATAAGAGAGCTACTGCTCTCTTATTCGTTTGAAACATCTCGTAATATATTAGAAAGTGATGATGTCACTTAATGCCAATCTTGGACTGAATTTTGCAGCGATAATGTATACATCTGTATATTAATTACTGTCATTCTCGAGATATTTTGCATGTCCATTACACCAGACGGTCTTCAATTTCCTCTTCAGTCTCCGCAACAAAAACCAAGTAGCTCCAAAGCAGGACGCGCGATCATCGCAGCAGCCTTAGCCAATGTCGATTCACGCAGTTCTCAACAGGCACAATCAGAAAAAAACTGGCGCAAACACTACACAGTACATTTTAAGCAGCTGGTCGAGCAAGGATTAAGTTCCCCTGAATCCAGCTTGAAAATTGCCGAAGATGGATTGGCAAAAGCACATCAGACTTTTGAATTTTACCGTGATGGTCAAAAGTATGTATTACAAGATGCTTTAACTCTGCCCGCGGGTCAGTTGCATACCTTCAAGCTGACAGGTAATAGCAAATCGGCACCAGAATGGTATGTGCCTTACCACGGTCAAAAGCTGCAAGGTGATGCCTTATTGGAGCAGATTGAGCGCTGGGAAAGCCAAGGCATCGTGGAAACCAGTCATGCCAATGCCCTGCGTGAATGTGTGGTACATCCTGAATGGTTTGACTTGTCAGATCGGACGGCGGTGCTGTTTGGTGCAGCATCTGAAGCCGGTCCTCTGACCTGGCTGGCGAAATGGAAAGCCAATATTGTAGCGATTGATCTGCCGAATACCCGTGTATGGGGCAAGATTGTTGATACCATCAACCAAGGCAATGCCACGCTGTATGCGCCATGTACTGAAGACCTGCCTGCTGATACTTCACTTGATATTTTAAAAGAAAAACTGGGGGCGAATTTGCTGACCCAGATTCCTGAAATTGCCAAATGGTTATTACAGTTCGAGCAGGATCTGGATCTGGCTGCAATTGCCTATCTGGATGGTGAAAAACATGTTCGGGTCTCCATGGCGATGGATGCCATCATGCAGCATGTCAGCCAGCAAAAAGCTAATACCAGCCTGATGTACATGTGTACGCCGACCGATGTTTATGCGGTTCCGAGTGAAGTGATTGAAGCGTCAAAAGTAAAATATACTGAACGCTCCAAGGCACAGGCAATCATCTCCAAAGGTGTTTCCACTTTAAGCCGCAAACATTTTTTCCAGAAAAATGCGCATGAACTGATTCAGTCTGGTGATCAGGCGTATGGTATTTGTGACTGTCTGGTGGTTGAACAAGGCCCGAACTATGCGCTGGCAAAACGTATCCAGCAATGGCGTGCCACCTTGGCTCGCGCTCAAGGCCAACGGGTCAGTATCAATATTGCGCCTTCGACGACCACCTATTCCGTGACCAAGAATCCGCTATTAAAAGCCGCATTTAACGGTGCCAGCCTGTTTGATGTTGAAGCTTTCGCGCCTGAAACCACCAATGCGATTATGGCGGCACTATGGATTCATGATCTGCGCAACCCAGAATCGGTGGCCAATCCTGAAGTGAAGCTAAACCATCCGCTTGAATTGATGATGCATGGTGCGAATCATGGCGGTTTGTGGCGAGTCGCCTATCTGGCGCGTACTGCACTGCCTTTTGCTGCCTTATATGGTTTTGCGACAGAGAAGTTGCCAAAAGGATTATTGAGTAAGTTGAAGAAGTAATTTTTTTATTATCTTCATCCAATTTTTCCATAAGAAAGGTAATCGTTATTTTTAAAGTTCTCCCCTCGTTGCGTAGCAGTGCTGCTCATCCCTAAAGCAGAGAGAACTTTAATTGAAAATGGGCGTTCCCTCTCCTTCTAGGAGAGGGTTAGGGAGAGGTTAATTTAGGCTTTCAATCATTCAAATTCTTATGAATGTGCTTTGGGCAGATTTAAGTTGATCTATTTTATAGCTTCTTTTTTTCTTTACTTTTGAAAGATCAAAAGTAACAAAAATCTTTTGTTAAGCTGATGATATGTCCCTATATCACAGCCTAACGGCGACATCCCTGTCGCCTTAATCGTAATTTAGATTCCTCTTTTACATCCTTAATTTTTCTTCCACCCATAAAAAAAGCTGCTCTAGAGCAGCTTTTTTTGTCTAAATAACTTAGAACACTTTTAACAGCACCCAGTACAAACCACCTGACAGACAGATCGTTGCTGGTAAAGTAAAGATCCAGGCAGACAGAATAGTTTTCACCATCTGGAAGTTCAGACCTGACTTGTTCGCCACCATGGTACCTGCTACTGCAGAGTTCAATACATGGGTGGTTGATACCGGCATACCAAAGCCATCTGCCGCTGCAATAGTTGACATTGCCACAAGTTCGGCAGACATACCCTGACCATAAGTCATATGCTGTTTACCAATACGCTCACCAACCGTCACGACAATACGCTTCCAGCCGACCATCGTACCCAGACCAAGTGCCAAGGCTGTCGCCACTTTCACCCAGGTCGGAATGTATTGCAGGAATGAATCCAGATTGTCGCGGTATTCATCTACTGTTTTTTCCTGTGCAGCACTCATTGCCGGTAAAGCTTCTGCTTTATCCAGACGTTTAAATGCTGTAGTGCTCAGGTACATGTCATTACGGAATTCAGATACTTGAGCTTCAGGAACATCCTTAATGCTGGTATAGCTACCAACTTTTTCACCCAGATGATCCGTCAAGCTTGCCAATGCAGGCACGACTTCAGGGGTAATTTCCTTGGTCTGAATGTACTTGGTGATCACATCACGGGCTTGTTCATCCGGAATGTCCTGATGATTTGGATAGATCACATCCGCTGTTTGTGCAGATAACTGACCAAAAGACTGAATATGTTGTGCATCCAGATTCTTGTTCAGCGAGTACGCTAAAGGTACACAGCCGATCAGGATCAGCATGATCAGGCCCATACCTTTTTGACCGTCATTTGAACCATGGGCAAAGCTCACCCCAGTACAGGTAAAGATCAGCATGGCACGAATCAATGGTGGCGGTGGCTTGTTACCTTCAGGTGGCTGGAACAATTCCAGTTGACGCTTGAAGATTTTTTTCACCAGCAGGAACACAATCGCAGCAAATGCAAAACCGATTAAAGGCGAGAATAACAGCGCCTTACCGACTTTCATCACCTGCTCCATGTCTATACCTGAAGCGCCAGTACCGGCATTCAGAATATAGTTCATGATGCCCACACCCAGAATCGAACCGATCAGGGTATGTGAACTGGATGCCGGAATACCGAGGAACCAGGTTCCCAGATTCCAGAGAATTGCCGCGATCAGCATGGCAAAAACCATGGCAAAACCTGCTCCGGAGCCGACATTCATGATCAGCTCGACTGGCAATAACGCAATAATGCCGTAAGCGACCGCACCACTGGCGACCATAACCCCAAGGAAGTTACAGAAGCCGGCCCACATCACTGCGACAGGAGCTGAAAGTGCATTGGTATAAATGACTGTGGCCACAGCATTGGCGGTATCGTGAAAGCCATTGACGAACTCAAAGCTCAACGCAATAAAAAGTGCCGTCGCTAACAAAATAACTGAATACAAGCCCAAGGCCGGTACATGCGCTAAATCTGCAGACAACTGGAAGCCGATATAAATCAGCGTAGTGATAATAAGAGTCAGGAACACCGGCATAAAGAATTTCGGTGTTGGCACATGAACATTGGTCGACTTTTGGGAAGCCGACCCGTGTGCTGAATCTACGGGAGTTTGATTAGGATTCATGCAAGCAGGAATAGAGGATTCAAGAATCCCCATATTGTTCAGTTAAATTGTGACAATTATATGACAAACTGCTGTCATATGAAGCAATTATTTGGATTTTCTTGCTGCTATTCGTCCTGTTTAATTCCGACTAAAACACTAGATTTTGATTTTATAAATCAATTACTTAAGATAAGATTCCAGCTTATTTAAGCTTAGCAACCGCACATATTTTGCTACCAAAACGATTCAAACCCTGCCTGTCATCAAGCTGAGCAAAAGTTTCATTTGCACAGCATAAGCCATCAATATGACAATTTCATGAATGAAAGCATCAGCTTAATTTTTTGATTTTGTTTACTGCCTGAAAGGCATCGAATCAGATGTGAGATTGCAATATTTTCTGATCCGGATGTTAAAACTTGTTGTTTTTCTAGATGACTTATCAAATTTTCATATCATGCTTATCCATCATTCTGAGCAATCTCAGCAGAAATCAGCCAACTAATCTGCTAAGATTAGCGTCGTTTTTTTTGATTTCTGCTGAGAAAGTTTGAATGTCTACACTTACCACTTTAAAAGAACTTCTTGCCAAAAGAATTTTAATTATCGATGGTGCGATGGGTACCATGATCCAGCGCCATAAACTGGAAGAAGCCGATTATCGTGGTGAGCGTTTTGCTGACTGGGCCTATGATCTCAAAGGCAATAATGATTTGCTGGTACTGACTCAGCCACAGATCATCCAAGGTATTCATGAAGCTTACTTAGAAGCTGGCGCCGACATTATTGAAACCAACACCTTTAACGGTACCCGCGTTTCAATGTCGGATTACCACATGGAAGATCTGGTTCCTGAAATTAACCGTGAAGCTGCGCGTCTGGCCAAAGAAGCCTGTGCCAAATATTCAACGCCTGAAAAACCACGCTTTGTAGCCGGTGTGATTGGTCCGACATCGCGTACCACTTCTATTTCTCCAAACGTGAATGATCCGGCGTTCCGTAACATCACTTTTGATGCACTCAAAGTTGACTATATTGAATCGACCAAGGCCTTGATCGAAGGTGGTGCAGACATCATCCTGATCGAAACTGTGTTCGATACTTTAAATGCCAAAGCTGCCATCTTTGCAGTAAAAGAAGTCTTTAAAGAATTAGGCTATGAACTGCCAATCATGATTTCAGGTACGATTACTGATGCATCAGGTCGTACTTTAACCGGTCAAACCGCTGAAGCCTTCTGGAACTCCATGCGTCATGCAGAGCCGTTATCTATCGGCTTTAACTGTGCCCTAGGTGCAGATGCGATGCGTCCACACGTGAAAACCGTGTCTGACGTTGCCGATACCTTTGTTTCAGCGCATCCAAACGCTGGCTTGCCAAATGCCTTCGGTGGTTATGATGAAACGCCGGAAGAAACTGCGGCCTTCATTAAAGAATTTGCTGAAAGTGGCTTAATTAATATTACCGGTGGTTGCTGTGGCACTACGCCGGATCATATCCGTGCGATTGCAAATGCTGTTGCAGGCATTACCCCTCGTCAAATTCCTGAAATTGAACCGGCTTGTCGTTTAAGCGGTTTAGAGCCATTTAACATCACCAAAGATTCACTGTTCGTGAACGTCGGTGAACGTACCAACGTCACCGGTTCGAAAAAATTCCTGCGTCTGATTCGTGAAGAAAACTTCGCCGAAGCGCTTGATGTTGCCCGTCAACAGGTTGAAGCTGGTGCACAGATCATCGACATCAACATGGATGAAGGCATGCTCGATTCGCAAGGTGCGATGGTGCATTTCCTGAATCTGATTGCTTCTGAGCCGGATATTTCACGCGTACCCATCATGCTGGATTCTTCTAAATGGGAGATTATCGAAGCGGGCCTGAAATGCGTGCAAGGTAAAGCCGTGGTGAACTCAATTTCCTTAAAAGAAGGTCATGACGAATTTGTCGAACGTGCCCGCCTCTGTCGTCAATATGGTGCAGCGGTCATCGTAATGGCATTTGATGAAGATGGTCAGGCCGATACTGCTGCGCGCAAAAAAGAAATCTGTAAGCGTTCTTATGACGTTTTAGTCAATGAAGTGGGCTTCCCGTCTGAAGATATTATCTTTGACCCGAACGTCTTTGCGATTGCGACCGGTATTGAAGAACACAACAACTATGGTGTGGACTTTATTGAAGCGACTGGCTGGATTAAACAGAACCTGCCAAATGCGATGATTTCTGGTGGTGTATCGAACGTATCGTTCTCATTCCGTGGTAACGAACCGGTACGTGAAGCAATTCACTCGGTGTTCCTGTATCATGCCATTCAGCAAGGCATGACCATGGGGATTGTAAATGCCGGTCAGATGGCAATTTACGATGACATCGATAAAGAGTTGAAAGAAGCCGTTGAAGATGTTGTTCTAAACCAGAACCAGGGTGAAAGTGGTCAGGAAGCGACCGAAAAACTGCTTGCTGTTGCGGAAAAATACCGTGGTCAAAGTGGTACGCAAAAAGCCGAAGAAAATCTTGAGTGGCGTAATGAGTCTGTTGAAAAACGTCTAGAATATGCATTGGTAAAAGGCATCACCACTTATATTGATCAAGATACTGAAGAAGCACGTTTAAACTCTACACGCCCACTCGATGTGATCGAAGGTCCTTTGATGGCGGGTATGAACGTGGTCGGAGATCTGTTCGGTGCCGGTAAAATGTTCTTACCGCAAGTAGTGAAATCTGCACGCGTGATGAAACAGGCTGTGGCGTGGTTGAACCCGTTCATTGAAGCCGAGAAAACTCAAGCCGAAGCAAAAGGTAAAATCCTGCTGGCTACGGTGAAAGGCGACGTACACGATATCGGCAAAAATATCGTGGGTGTGGTATTAGGCTGTAATGGTTATGACATCGTGGATCTGGGCGTGATGGTGCCATGCGAGAAGATTCTGCAAACTGCGATTGATGAAAAAGTTGATATCATCGGTTTGTCTGGTCTAATCACGCCGTCATTAGATGAAATGGTGTTTGTTGCCAAAGAAATGCAGCGAAAAGGCTTTAACATTCCATTAATGATTGGTGGTGCGACGACTTCTAAAGCACATACCGCAGTGAAAATCTCACCGCAATATCATAATGATGGCGTGTACTACACGGCTGATGCTTCTCGTGCGGTGGGTGTTACAACGCAATTACTTTCTGCCGAGATGAAACCAAAACTGGCAGCAGACTATGCCGCGGATTATGAAAAAATTCGTACCCGTCTTGCTAACAAGCAACCGAAAGCGGCGAAATTGTCTTATCAAGAGTCAGTTGAAAACGGCTTCAAGATCGACTTCGACAAGAATGCACCGGTTAAACCAAACTTCATCGGATCTGAAACTTTCACAAATTATCCGCTTGAAACTTTGGTGGAATATTTTGACTGGACGCCGTTCTTTATTTCATGGAGCCTGGCAGGTAAATTCCCGAAAATCCTTGAAGATGAAGTGGTGGGTGAAGCTGCACGTGACTTGTATGAACAAGCTCAAGCAATGCTGAAAGACATCATCGAGAATAAACGCTTTGATGCGCGTGCAACGTTCAGCATTTACCCTGCAAACCGTGTAGCCGCAGATACAGTTGCGGTTGCTGATGAATCAGGTAAGGTGACACACAACTTCGAGCACTTACGTCAGCAATCTGACAAAGTCACTGGCAAAGCAAACTACTCTCTGGCTGACTTTATTGCGCCAAAAGATGTAGCTCAGGATTACTTGGGTGGCTTTGCCGTGTCGATCTTTGGTGCGGAAGAATTATCTCAAGAATACAAAGCCAAAGGCGATGACTATAACGCAATTATGGTTCAGGCCTTGGGTGACCGTTTTGCCGAAGCATTTGCAGAGCACTTACACGAGCGTATTCGTAAAGAGTTCTGGGGCTACCAAGCAGATGAAGTTTTATCAAATGATGATTTGATCAAAGAGAAGTATGTCGGTATTCGTCCTGCACCGGGCTACCCTGCTTGTCCTGAGCATTCGGAAAAAGCGCCATTGTTTGACTGGTTAGGTACGACCGACAAAATTGGTACGTACTTAACGACAAGTTTTGCAATGTGGCCACCTTCATCAGTCAGCGGTTTCTATTATGCAAACCCTGAAACTGAATACTTTAACGTGGGTAAAATCTCTGGCGATCAGTTGGAAGATTATGCGAAGCGTAAAGGTTGGATGTTGGATGAAGCGAAACGTTGGTTGGCACCGAATTTGGATGATTCTGTGGTGTAATCCCCCTCGCCCCCCTTTTTCAAAGGGGAAAGAGTCCATTCGTATCGAATATAAAAAATCCCCTCAATTGAGGGGATTTTTTGTTTGTAATCTTTTAATCTCCCCTACCCCCTCTTTGAAAAAGAGGGGGATTTCACGGATCAAACTGATTACGTGAAAGCTCCTCCCTTTTTAAAGGGAGGTTGAGAGGGATTAAATCCAGTCTGTTGATTCTCTCATTCTTGGATGAGATATATATTCAATTTCAGTTGTAATTACTATTGATTTGACTTGTGAAATACTTAGACCATATATTGCATTTGTATTCCATGAGAAATAAATTCTATTGTTTCCTGTTGAAAAAGAACTATCGATTCCTTCACTAGTAACTTCAGGAAATAGAATAATATTATCAGCAGTAGGTAATTGTACTGACTTTAAATAAATTCCATGAATCTGAGTACCAAATTTAACTCTTAGATATTCAAAAAAGTATTGGCTTATTAAATAATCAAATTTTCCACTTTCAAGCTTTGGTTTAGACACACTTGCTATTAATTTTTTAAAAAAAATATAGATATCCAATTTTTCCAAATAATTTTCATCTAAATGATGAGGATATAATCCCTTTGCTAATTTATTCAGATTTAATAATTGTAGTTCTACTCTATTAGAAAATTGAGCAATACCAACATATTGCCCAACCAAAGCTCTAATTTCAGCTACACATGCCATTTTATCTGTAGACAAATAAAGAGCTGAAATTCCAAAAGGTGTCATTCTTTGATCACTAGCCAAGAATGACGGTACTAATCCAAATTTATCTCGAATATTTTTTGCAATATCTTCATTTGCTTTTTCAAATTCAAATGTCAGATTATTTTCATTAATTTCTTTCAATAATGCATTACTACTATCGAAACTTCTTCCACGATATAAAATGGTATTCGGTGTAATAATGCTTAAAAGTGAATGTTGGATTTTATTATTATCTAGCAAGTATTCAAAAGTATGATCCAAGAATTCCTTTAGTCTTGGATTAAAAAACCTAAATTCATGTTTAAAACTTTTCTGGATTTTTTCCCACTCACGCTCTTTATGACAACCATCATATTCCTCTAAAGAATCATCATAAAGTACTAATAACTCATCACCAAATATATCATCTGCATCTTCAGCTAATTTTTCTGTTAGTTCCTCATTTAACTCCAACCATTCAATTAAATTATAAAAATTGCTCACACCCTCCTCATCATGTGCTTCATAAAACCAACCTGCTCTATCTGGCAAATCCCTCAAAAATTTATAATTAGTAGATATAACCTGAAATAATTTATTTTTAAAGATTTCATAATCCAAATGCTCAGTTTCGCTTTGACACTCTGTACAAAACTGAATTTCAAAATTTTCTTTATTGTATGTATAAGGTGGTAACTTTTTGTCAATACAACTTTTACAAATCAACATTTATAAATCCAAATATTCTTATTAAAAATTAGCATACTATAAACTAAAATCACTTTGATTTCTTAACACTCCCTCCCCGCCTTTTAAAGAGAGAGGGACAACATGAATCAATAACTGCTATAAAATTCGAGGGAAGTCCCCCTTTGCAAAAGGGGGATTTAGGGGGATTCGTTTGAAAGCTCATTCACACAACGTTGATAAATCACTTCCACCACATCATCCAACTGCCCCATCACCTGCCCATTATCAAATCTCAAAACACGTAGACTCAAATGTGCCAAAGCTTCATCTCGGACTCGATCCGCTTCTAAGCCTTCATTTGTAAAGTGCTGACTGCCATCGCACTCAATAACAAAATTGGCAGCAGGACAGTAAAAATCTACGATGTAATTCAAAATTGGCTTTTGCCGATAAAACTGCAAACCTAAAATTTGCTTGTTCCGCAGCCGTGACCATAACAGCTTTTCAGCATCCGTCATGTTGTTGCGTAAATCCCGCGAAGCTTGTTTTAATTTTTTATTGTAGGGTTTCATTTTTTATTCTACTAATTTGTTTTCATAAATCCCTCCTAACCTCCCTTTTGCAAAGGGAGGAACAACACGAATCCAAAAACCATCATCAAATTCGCGTGAAGTCCCTCTTTCTCAAAGAGGGATTTAGGGAGATTCATTTATATAGATTTTATAGATCAAAGTTAGTCTACTGTCCATTCTTCCCCCAACCCACCCGTTTTTACATATTTTAGTCAGACAAACCCGCCACAATTCCGCATACTTAACAAAAATTTACCTCTCCCATTTAACCCATTGGTGCAACAATGAAAAAACTCATCAACAACCCTGAAAATCTGGTTGTCGAAATGTGCAAAGGCTTTGTCCTTGCTCACCCTGAACTGACATTTACCGAATCGCATAAAATCATTTCACGTAAACAAAAACACAATAACGTGGCACTGATTAGTGGCGGTGGTAGTGGTCACGAACCTGCACATGCGGGCTTTATCGGTACAGGCATGTTAGACGCGGCTGTATGTGGTGACGTGTTTGCATCACCTTCTCAAATTCAGGTCTACAAAGCCCTGCAACATGTGGCAACAGACAAAGGCGTTTTGATGATCATCAAAAACTATTCTGGCGATATGATGAATTTCCAGAATGGTGCAGCACTTGCTCAGGAAGATGGCATTAAAGTCGATTATGTAAAAGTGGCGGATGATATTGCCGTTAAAGACAGCCTCTATACGGTTGGTCGTCGTGGTGTTGCTGGTACCATCTTCGTGCATAAAATTGCCGGTGCTGCTGCCTCTAAAGGTTATGAACTTGCTCGCGTGAAAGAGCTGGCTCAAAAAACAGCAGATAACGTGATTAGCCTTGGTTTTGCCTTTACCTCTTGTACCGTTCCTGCCAAAGGCACACCCACCTTCACCTTGGCGAATGATGAAATGGAATACGGCGTCGGCATCCACGGTGAACCCGGCATTCGTCGTGAAAAAATCCTGCCATCGAAAGAAATGGCACAACGTATGGTCGATGACTTATTTCTTGACCGTCCTGACATGCAAGAAGTTGCGTTGTTGGTGAATGGCTTTGGTTCAACACCAATGCAAGAACTGTATGTATTTAACAATGATGTATGCGAACATCTGGCACGTAAAGGCATCAAGATTTACCGTACATTTGTTGGCAACTACATGACCAGTATCGACATGAATGGTGCATCGGTCTCATTACTTGCTGTGGATGATGAACTGAAAACCTATCTGGATGCGGAAGCCAATACCCCTGCCTTAAAGCTTGATGGCTCACCTGCACTACCATTTGAATTTGCAGCACAAGATGCAGCAGCAAAACAAACCGCCAATACCGAAGTTGAAACCCAAGCAGAACATGCTGAAATTCAGAACGAGCAATTCACGATTGAAAACATGCGTTATGTGGTCGATGTGATGGCGGCCTGCATCATCAAAAACGAAGTGCCATTCTGCGAGCTGGATGCCCATGCAGGTGACGGCGATTTTGGTATGAGCGTCGCCAAAGGCTTTAAACAACTGAAACGCGAATGGCAAAGCCTGATTCAAGCGCAGCACATGGATGAATTCCTGCTGAATAGTTCCATGATTATTATGGAACATTGTGGCGGTGCGTCAGGGCCAATTTGGGGTTCTGCTTTCCGTTCAGCCAGCAAAGCCATTCAAGGTAAACAAATCCTAAGCGTGGCAGATTTTGCCGAGATGCTGCAAGCAGCAGTGAAAGGTATTCAAGTGACAGGTGAGCGTTCATTTGGTCGTGGTGCTGTGGTCGGTGACAAAACCCTGATTGATGCTTTGGTTCCTTGCGCAGACTCTTGGTCAGCCAATACCGACAAGAGGTTTAAAGAAAACTTTGTCTTAGGTGCAGAGGCCGCAGTAAAAGGTGCAGAATCCACCAAAGAGATCGTGGCGCGTATGGGCCGTGCTGGTACAGTCGGTGATCGTAGCTTAAGCTATCCGGACGCAGGCGCACACGGCTTAGGCGTGATCTTTACGGACATTGCCGAGCATATTAAATAAGCTTTGCAATATTTAAAAAGAGCCTCGACACTGTTTGGGGCTTTTTTATCTTTCATTTCCTTTACTGAGCAAGTTTAAAAGCACAAATAATGAAAGGCATACTCATCTCTATAAGTATGGCTTAACTAAACTTCTCTAAATAGCGCTCTAACTCTTCTGTCACCACTACCCGCTTATTGCCTTTCACCTGTTCCTCACCCAATACGCCTTCTGAGTCAATGACCACCACTTTGTGTCCATTCGCTTGTAAACGTTTGACGCCTTCAAATAACATGCGTCCACCTACATCATGAATCAAAGTTAAATTAGTCAGGTCTATGACTATACGTGTTTTAGCGTCTGGCTCATCCTGCAAGATCCGCAGCAACATTTCCGATTCGGTAAATTGCAATACACCGCGCAGCTCATACACGATAATGTCATTGTTCTTACCTGCTGTATAACGACTTTGCAAAATGGTCTGTGCCGATGGCGTCCCTTCCATCAGATGCAAGCCCATGTCACGCGACAAACGCTCAAAAATATCTACCCCACGTACACTATGCCCATGCTCATCAATTTTAGGAGAAAAAACCACAATTCCCACCTGCCCAGGCAATACCCCGATAATTCCACCCGACACACCACTTTTGGCAGGAATGCCCACCGTAGTCAGCCAGTCACCCGCCGCATCATACATGCCACAGGTCATCATCACGCTGAGCACTTGGCGCACTACATCACGCTCTAACAACTGTTTGCCAGTTTTGGCCTGAACACCACCATTAGCGAGCACACTACAGATATTTGCCAGATCTTTGACCGTCACCTTAATCGCACATTGCTTGATATATCCATTGACGATTTCCACAGGATCCGAATCAAGCACACCTACAGTACGCAGCATATAGCCAATCGACAGGTTCCGGAATGCAGTTTTGACTTCCGACTTATACACCTGCTTGTCGAATTCCAGTTGACGTCCTGCCAGCTCACTTAAAAAACGGCGTAAGCATTCCGCACGTGAAATGCCTTTTTGTACCGGAATCAAAGAATGCGTGGTAATCGCACCCGAGTTAATCATTGGATTTTTAGGAAGATTGGTTTCTTTATCTAGCGAAATCTGATTAAAAGCCTCTCCTGAAGGTTCAACGCCGACCTTTTCCAGTACTGCTGGAATTCCCAAATGCTGCAATGCCAAGGCATAGGCAAAAGGCTTGGACATCGACTGCATGGTAAATTCGGTTTCATCATCTCCCGTGGAATAAATCGTGCCATCCACCGTGGTCAGCGCCAAAGCGAACTTGTTTGGATCTACCGCTGCCAGTTCAGGGATATAGTCAGCCAAAGCGCCCTGATCATTATCATGACAGACCGTTAATACATGCTGGAGATAATCGGGCACCGGGGTTTTCATTCAGATAGATCCTTTATATTTTCATCCTGTTTCCACCTTAAATTTTCAGGATAAAACTACAAGTCCAAATTGGTAGCATTTTATAAATACGTCCATCGATTTGGACTAAAACAAATGCCTTTTCAGCTCAATGATCATCAGGAGTAAGGGGCATTTTGATATTATTTTTTTGAGTTTTTATAAAATATCGAGCGGTTCAACAGGTCATTTCGATTAGTTTGATTATCCATTTTATTTATATTTTTCATCGCAATAAATGATATTATTCACCCACCTGCTCACATTATAATCTAACACGCTGATCCCGGATTTGAATTTTTACAGTCTACTCGTGCCCAGCATCATGTCGAGCCTGGGGATCATCACGCTGAGTATTTCCTATTATAAAGGCTTACCTAATTATTTAAGATCTTATGCTTATGCACTGATTCTGATTGGCGTAACGATATTACTCAATACCGTTTTATCTGCAGCAGTTTTAGTTGAAATCTCCAGTTTCATTGCTGCTCTTTACTTCTTGTCCTGTACCTTTCACAGCAAAGCCATTTATGAGCGTTTAAAAATCGACTATGTATGGCCAAACTATATTTACCTGATTGCCTTGGGTGCGTTTGGCATTTACTACTTTACCCAAGTGACTGCTGACCAGACTGCCCGTTTGCTGATTATTGGTAGCATTACTGCGGCAATTTATTTGCACCGCCCGATTGCCTTTATTCGGACGAGTACACGCTTACGTATCGACAGTTACCTGAAAATTTTTACCCTCGCGACCGCGTTCATCATCATGGGTCGTGCCTTGCTATTCTCTGTTTTACTTGAGGATCAGGGATTTGTCGCCCATTACGAACCGGCATGGGCATTTACGCAGCTGCTCCTGCTGCTGATTGATCTGATCTTTTTAGGTTTATTCATTGGCTGTGCAATTTTGGATCTGGTGCGAAAGTTGCAACGGGAGCGCCATCACGACCCGCTGACCGGATTATTAAACCGTCGTGGCTTTGAAGCCTATATTCAAAAAATAGATCCCAATCCCGCCTTACAGCATGCAGTTTTGATGGCAGATCTAGATCATTTCAAAGCCGTTAATGATCGTTATGGACATCAGGTCGGTGATCTGGTTTTACAACATATCAGTCAGATATTTAAAGCCAATATTCGGGACAAAGACCAAGTGTCACGTATTGGTGGTGAAGAGTTTCTGCTCGTCTTGCATGACATTCAAAAAGATGCCGCCTTTAAAATTGCTGAACGGATCCGGTTACAGCTTGAAGAAACCCCATTACATCATGAACAGCAGCATATTTACCTGACTATCAGTATCGGAGTCAGCTTCTTCAATCATCCTAATCAGATTAAAGAAGCCACTTTAGCGGCTGATCATGCCATGTATCAGGCCAAACAGATGGGCCGTAATCAGGTTCAATTCGCTCAAGAGAAAATTGCCTGAATTTGATAAAACTTTAAATCTCTTATTTCACCTTGGTCTTGCGAATCATTTTGTACAGCACCTTGGGGGAAATACGTGAAACTAGCACACCAAGTTTTTCTTTCTTTCCGCCAATCACGATATATTCTTCGCCGCACTGCAAGGCTTGTACTGTTTGACGGGCAAAATCTTCTGCCGACAGACCATTTTCAATCGCTTCATCCTGCTTGGCTTGTGGCTTGCCTTCCCCATTTAAAGCATTAAACGACACATTGGTTTGAACAAAGCCCGGGAATATCACTGAGACCTGAACGCCCTGATCAGCAACTTCAGCACGTAAACTATTGGCCCACATATGAATCGCTGCTTTGGCTGCTGAATAGGAGGCGCGATACTGGGTGCCAAGCAAACCTGCCACACTGGAAATAAACACGATACGACCTGATTTTTGTGCCAGAAAGGTCGGCAATACCATTTTGGTGAGAAATACCTGCGAGAAATAATCGACTTCCATAATAGCGCGTTCAGTCTGCATGGTGGTGTGCTGAATCAGGGCACGTTGACTGAGTCCTGCATTATTAATCAGCCAGTCAATCCGGCCTTTTTGTTGCAAAACCTGTTCATAGGCATGACGAACCTGGCTTTCATCTGTGATATCGGCAATAACTGAAATATGCTGATCCGGATTGGTGAGACTTTGGCGAACATTTTCCAGTTCTTCCTCTCGGCGTGCAGTCAGTACCACCTGTGCCCCAAGTGCAGCACATTGCTGGGCAATCGCCTTGCCAATCCCTGAAGATGCGCCGGTAATCCAGACCACTTTTCCATTTAAGTCTTCAACTTTCGCCATGAAATCCTGTTTCCCTTGTTTTAATGAATATGGTACGGCATTTCATCTTCCAGAAATACCAGCAAATGCTCAAAATAATAACTCATGGTATCGGCATCATAGATGCTACCGAGCTTGTCAAAACGTTTATAGCCTAACTGGGTGGTTAAATGAATCACCCCATTCAAGGTTTTATCGACCACGACATTAAATTTCAACATTTTTTTCGGTTCACGGATTAAATGCGTCACCCCTTGATCGACCACCTGAGTAAAGGCTTTTAAAGCGGGTGATACATATTGGTGATTACCATTTTTCATCTGGTCAATACAGCCGAGCAGTTCCATCACCAGCAATTTTTCTACCGGATAACGGACAAAAGCATCACCTTGATACTCATAGGTCATGCGATGCAAATAGTTCACCATAGGCATCAGCCGCTCATTGCCAAACAACGAAACCGACCACGGCATATATTTACGGGTGTTATGCATAATCTGCTGAATCACTTTTTCGGAATCACTGTCCGGTGAATTGGCCAGCTGCACCACCTGACCAAAAATCTGGTCAATAATTTCACAGGCCATATCGGCCAGATTTTCACCTAAGGGTCTGGCAAGACTGTCTCGCTCGCCGGCATTTAATCTGGAATGAAGATCTTTAAAGCGCTGATGGGTTTCGGGTTGAAGCTTCAGGGAAATGCTATAGCTCATCTTATTATCCTTTTTGATATGCTGCGATGAGTCGCGTTTTTTTATCGTTCTATCATACGATGAGTTGCTATACATGCCAATTGGCTAAAGTTTGCATTTGGTTAAGCTGCCGCACGCACTATTTTTTTTGCTACAATAGATGCAATTTTTCATTCACTTTTGATCTGTTTAGACTATGACTGACTCAGCGCAAAATATCGCGACAACCTACGATCCGACCGAGATCGAGAAAAAATGGTACCAAACTTGGGAAGAGCGTGGTTACTTTAAGCCGTCTGAAAAAGGCGAATCTTTCTGTATCATGATTCCGCCACCAAACGTCACTGGTAGCCTGCACATGGGTCATGGTTTCAACAATGCCATCATGGATGCCTTGACGCGTTTCAACCGTATGTCTGGTAAAAATACGCTTTGGCAACCGGGTACTGACCACGCAGGTATTGCAACGCAAATGGTGGTTGAGCGTCAGCTGGGTGCACAAGGGGTTAGCCGTCATGACCTGGGTCGTGAAAAGTTCATCGAAAAAGTCTGGGAATGGAAAGAACAGTCTGGCGGTAACATTACCCGTCAAATCCGTCGCTTAGGTTCTTCGGTTGACTGGTCACGTGAACGCTTCACGATGGATGATGGTTTATCAAACGCAGTAAAAGAAGTGTTTGTAAAACTTCACGAAGAAGGCCTGATCTACCGCGGCAAACGTCTGGTGAACTGGGATCCAAAACTGCAAACTGCCCTTTCTGACCTGGAAGTTGAGTCTGATAAAGAAGAAGCAGGTTCACTCTGGCACTTCAAATACTTCTTTGAAGACAAATCATTGCGCACGCATGATGGTAAAGATCACATCGTAGTAGCTACAACACGTCCTGAAACACTACTTGGTGATACAGCTGTTGCCGTTGCACTTGATGATGAACGTTATACGGATCTGGTGGGTAAA
Organism: Acinetobacter sp. L-24; assembly: GCF_056857555.1. The sequence continues at coordinate 127,903 of NZ_JBSXNI010000043.1, forward strand.
AACATCATCCTGCCAATCACTGGTCGTGCGGTTCCAATCGTTAAAGACGAATATGTCGATAAAGAATTCGGTACAGGCTGTGTGAAAATCACCCCTGCGCATGACTTCAATGACTATGAAGTAGGTAAACGTTGCGAATTGCCAATCATCAACATCTTCAACAAAAATGCTGAAGTTCTTGCTGAGTTTGAATACATCGCGAAAGCGGGCGAACAAATTTCTAAAACCATCCCTGCACCTGCGGACTACATTGGTTTAGAACGTTTTGAAGCACGTAAAAAACTGGTTGAACAAGCAGAAGCTGAAGGCTGGTTAGACCAAATCCAACCTTATACATTGAAACCCCCTCGCGGTGACCGTTCAGGCGTGATCGTTGAGCCGTTATTAACAGACCAATGGTATGTAAAAATCGCGCCTCTTGCGAAACCTGCCATTGAAGCGGTTCAAGACGGTCGTATCAAGTTCGTACCTGAGCAGTACAGCAACATGTACATGGCGTGGATGAACAACATCCAAGACTGGTGTATCTCGCGTCAATTATGGTGGGGTCACCGTATCCCTGCTTGGTACGATGCGGAAGGCAGTGTTTATGTTGGTCGTGACGAAGCTGAAGTTCGGGCGAAAAACAATATTCCTGCCGATGTTCAATTGAACCAAGACGAAGACGTACTGGATACATGGTTCTCTTCAGGTCTCTGGACATTCTCAACCTTAGGTTGGACTGGCGACGAAGCAAAAGACAAAGAAAACTACTTCCTGAATACCTTCCACCCGACAGAGGTACTGGTAACCGGTTTTGACATCATCTTCTTCTGGGTTGCCCGCATGATCATGCTGACCATGCACTTCATGAAGAATGAAGATGGTACGCCTCAAGTGCCGTTCAAGACTGTGTACGTTCACGGTCTGGTACGTGATGGCGAAGGTCAGAAGATGTCTAAATCGAAGGGTAACGTGCTTGACCCATTAGACTTGATTGATGGTGTGGATCTTGAAACTTTAGTACAAAAACGTACCACAGGTTTGATGAACCCGAAACAGGCAGCGAAGATTGAAAAATCAACCCGTAAAGAATTCCCTGAAGGAATTCAGTCTTACGGTACCGATGCAGTTCGTTTCACCTTCTGTGCGCTTGCCAATACTGGTCGTGACATCAAGTTCGACATGAAACGTGTTGAAGGCTACCGTAACTTTGCCAACAAAATCTGGAACGCAACGCGTTTCGTGATGATGAATGTCGAAGGTCAAACGATTGGTTCAGAAGCACGTCAAGACCTTTGGGAGTTGCCTGAACAATGGATCGTAAGCCGTCTGCAAAAAGCGGAACAAGCGGTGCAAACAGCATTTGCAACCTACCGTTTAGACCTAGCTGCGCAAGCGATTTATGAATTCATCTGGAATGAATACTGTGACTGGTATGTTGAGTTAACCAAACCGGTTCTGAACGATGAAAATGTGTCTGAAGAGCGTAAAGCTGAAGTACGTCGTGTTCTTCTTTCGGTAATGGAAGCGTCTTTACGTTTAGCTCATCCGTTAATGCCGTACTTGACTGAAGAAATCTGGCAAACACTTGCGCCGAAACTTGGCATCACTGGCGAAACTATTATGTTGGCGCCGTACCCTGTTGCTGAGCAAGCATTGATGAATGACCAGGCTGAAGCAGACATGCAATGGCTGCAAGGTTTGATTGGTGCGGTACGTAACATCCGTGGTGAGATGGGTCTAGGTAATGCTCGTTTGTTGCCTGTTCTTTTGCAAAATACGACTGAAGCTGAAAAAGCACAGATCACACGTATTGAAGCATTGTTCAAAGCATTGGCAAAAGTTGAAAGCATTACTTTCCTTGCTGATGGCGAACAACCACCATTGTCTTCTTCATCTGTCGTTGGTCACGTGTCTGTATACGTTCCAATGAAGGGTTTAATTGACCCGAAAGCGGAATTGGGTCGTCTTCAAAAAGACTTAGACAAGGTTCAAAAGCAACATGACCAAATTGCAACTAAGCTCTCTAACGAAGGTTTTGTGGCAAAAGCACCTGCAGCTGTGGTTGAAGGTGAGAAAGTGAAACTTGCTGAGTTTGCTGATCAGTTAGCGAAGATTAAAGCGAATATGGAGCAAATTGCAGCGCTTTAAGGCTGTAGTTTGATTCAAAAAAATCCCCTCTTAGTGAGGGGATTTTTTTAATTCCAATATGTTTGGATAATTTCTTTTATCCAATTAAATAGCGGAACTATTAATATTACTAACACCTGCTGCCAATATCGCAAACTTTCTGGTTGCTCATTAATAATGATAATTGGCTGAGATTTAACAACCTTAGTTCTTTTTTTAGCTTTTGACTTTTTACGTCTAGCCATAAATTCTTTACCTTCTAAATAGAATTTTGGACTACACGTCTGAGTTTTTTAATGATATGCCCCAAACGTGTAAATAAATACAGTTTGGTCATAGGAGTTACTCAAGCAGAGATAGAAAGATTTTTTTGAATTGAAAAATTACGAGTGGTTATAAAAATAATTGGTAAAGCTACTAATAGAATAATTTTAAAGAATGTTTGTAAACTTACCGATTCATTACCCTTTAAGGATTTTGAAAAAAATTTAGAAACTTCTCTATTGATATAGTGATAAAGGAAAGTATCTAAATCAACGAGAATGCCTATTTTTGATAATAGATTGTGATACATCTTTTGGAAATGGGCAAATATAGTTCTTTCACGCTCAGTATTACCTAGACGTGATAAAACACCTGCTAATATATCTAATGCGAGTTTTAACTTACTATTTCTACTGGGCAACGAGGAACTACTATTACTACCATCCTCAAAATCATCCCAACTCAATATCGACATATTTATACCTTTTTATTCTAAGTTTTAATCATATAAATCCATTAATGTAATGTCAAATTAAAAACACTATATATAGATAATTTAATAATTAAAAACACTATATATAGTAAAAGATCAATTACCCTCACCCCAGCCCTCTCCCCGAGGGAGAGGGAGTGTCATTGGATTTAATGCCTGCATGAATTTAGTAATGAATATTCCCTCTCCTTTTAGGAGAGGGTTAGGGAGAGGTCTGCTTTAATTCAGTACATACTTGCCATAAATGCTCTAAAATCACATCCGTCCTTCCTAAAACATCATGATTCCAATACCGTACAACAGTTAAACCCACAGCCTCTAAAAACTTGGTTCGTTCAACATCGTATTCAATCGCATCATCTGTTCCATGCTGACCGCCATCCAGCTCAATGACTAAACCAATTTCATGACAGTAAAAATCCAAAATGTATGGTGCAATCACGTGCTGACGACGGAATTTCAGATTCATAAAACGTTTGGCACGAAGCAGTTGCCACATCAAGTTTTCAGCATCGGTGGTGGTGTGGCGCATGGATTTGGCAAATTGTAATAGTTGGGGATCGAATTTTTTATTCATAGGCTTATGTTTTTATTATTTTCTTTAGATTATCAAATTTTATAACCTCTCCCTAGCCCTCTCCTAAAAGGAGAGGGAACGTTCATTATTAAATTAATTGATGGCATCTAATCAGTTACGACTCCCTCTCCCTCTGGGAGAGGTGAATCTTAAAATAGCTCTCACCCTTGCGCACTCAGAATATATTCTGAGGATGCTCATCTCCTAACAGGAGAGGGAATTTTCATTATTACATCTAGAGTTATTATACGAATAAGAGATTAAAGCATCCCATGCCTTAAAAACATCTCCAAGCCACTTACCTTTTTGATATACATCAGGCGTTCTTTTTCTACTTTAATCTGCTGTTTGATGGCTGAAGTATCTTCATCGATTTGCTTATACAGGTCAGCAATCTGAACTTTGCCTTTCGCCTTTTTTACTGCAATTCTGGTTTTTTGTGACCAGACTAATCTATGTATCAATACATCGATCTGATCTTGTAATTTCTGACTCTGTGCATCCAAAGCGAGTTGATAAAACTTGAGTTGCTCTGCACTTAAACCTTTTTGTGAAACATCCTGATCTTGTTCAATTTGTAGTTGCATTCTTAGTAACGTAAACAGGTCCTGCTCTGCATACGCCTCGTTGGCACGTTGCAATAATTCAGTTTTCTTGATTTTTTTGACATCATTCACTTCACGGTCAGGGTGAATGATGGCAGCAATTTTTAAATAAACGGTTTTCAATGACTGCTCTGCCATCGCTGCTGCCTGTTCCTGTTTTTCCTGCTGGCGTTTTAATCTGGCCTGCTCACGTGCCTGCTGAAAATGATCTGATTCCCATTCTTCAAATACTTCTACATCTGCAAGATCTGAGGGATGCTCATTCTTAAAAAATGTTTCCAGTTCATTTACTTTCTTTTGGCTTTTTCTGAATTGGGCATGTTCGGCACGTTGCTGATAGTAAGTGAAGATTTCATTCACTTTATGAGCTTGTTGCACCGACATTGCCTGAGAGTCTTTTAGATAATTTGCAAGGTATTGAATCTTTTCATCCAGCACCACCAGTTCTGCCTTGGAAAATGTGGTTTCCTGCAGGTGCTTCCAGAGCTGTTCCAGCTGCTTGAACAGTACGCCATGCAATTCATGGTAAACTGGCATGAAGGTTTTATGGGTATATTGCTGCAGATCTTCTTCAGCCTGTTGCCATTGGTGTAATTCCTGTTTCTGTTGCTCGATTTTATCAATCAGATGATCCAGCTTCTTCTGCTGTGGCGAAAGCGCTGTGAATGGCTGAATCATGGTTTTTAAGTCAAAGAGCATGGCAGGAGAAGGTCAAAGAAGAAATAATATCCATATTAAATCTTTCAGCTTTCGTCACAAAGTCCTTTTCAGTGTGCCCTTTCGAAATTTGTATCAGAATTAAAAAAAGCAGACCAAAGTCTGCTTTTTCGCTCTCATATTGATTATTCCAGCACTACACGGCCATTCAAGGACTGTACCGGACGGTTATTTGGATGCCCCATCAGTTTGGTAAATTCCGAAATCTGCTTGGCAGAAGCCTGCTGAATATCTTTCAGAATCAGCCAGCGTACGCCTTCCGAACACGGAGGTGTGGTCAGCGAGCCGCTAAAGCGATAATAATCCAGATTCTTAGGCAACATCTGATTCACCGCTTGTGGCGTTTTCAAAACCACTTTTTCACCCTGTTTTTTTGGTAGGCGACTCCACATGCGTTTGAGCATCTGACTTTCCTGTCCCTGTTCAAACATCATCCCCACCACAGCCAGCTCACCTTTGGCATTGGCATGGACAAAGTGGATTTCCAGTGGATAGCTTTTACCCTTGATCAGGTTTTCACTCGGGCTGTGCAAATGAAACTGCTTCAGTACAAAGGTATCGCCATCCAGCTGCAATTCACCACCTTGCGCAAAATCCACCTGAACGGTATGACCTTTATTTTCGATCGCATGAATCATGGTGTTATAGCTGAACTTGAGTGGTTCCAGTTCTGCTTTCACTGTTCGTTCAATATTGATTGGTGACTGGTTCAGACCATTACAGGCCGAATATTTCTGGCTCAAAGTCGACCATTGCTCAGGCTGAGTATAATCCCAATCCGCATCTGCCCAGACCGCTGTACTTAAACCCATAACCGTTAAAAGCGTGAATATTCTTTTCACAATACATCCCTTGTTGGAAGTCAAAATCACAATTTCTAATTTAAAAACAGTTTATTAAAGTAGTGTAATCACTCTATTTTTCAGGCCACAAACTACAGATTTTTATAAAGATGAAGTGATTTGCTTACAAATTTCTAAACACTCCTAATTATTCAAAACACATTATTCAGAATATATATTGATAAATTTCAAATGGATAATACTTTTATAGATTTAAAAATAGACAGTAGAGAATGTGATCTTCTTCAAATTTAATCTGCTGATTTTTTATGCATTATTTACATGAAATCTCTATCTTATTTTCAATAGATCAAATAGCTAGATTTTTAAGTTCAAGCTTCTTTTTTAAATAGAATCTACCTTTATTCATAAACTTACATAAACACAGCAGCAAATAAAATACTGATATTGCTAGACTCGAGCCAAAGAGCAAAATGAGGATAAAGAATTTAAATGGACTGGGCGACCATATTTATAAATGACACCACCTGGGAGTTTACCGCAGAAATTTTGCTGCGTTGTGCCCTGATGTACACGATGATTATCCTGTTTTTGCGTCTGACCGGAAAACGTGGGGTACGTCAACTTTCTATCTTCGAAGTCGCTATCATTTTGAGCTTGGGTTCGATTGCCGGCGACCCGATGTTTACTGAAGATATTCCCCTGATTCAGGCAGTTCTGGTGATGTCGGTGATTATTATCATGTACCGCCTGACCACCTGGCTCATGATGAAATATCAGTGGTTTGAAGACCTACTGGAAGGTAAACCGATTTATATCGTAGAAGATGGCGTGCTGGTCGTTGAAGAAATTAAAAAAGGTAAGATGTCACATGATGAATTCTTTGCCGAAATGCGCCAGCAAGGCGTAGAGCATCTGGGTCAGGTACGCACCGGTTTACTGGAAACTGACGGTAAGTTCAGTATCCTGTTCTTCAAATCGGATGAGGTTCGGCCTGGGCTGCCACTTTTCCCTAAAACCTGTTCTATAGTCCAACAGGTCAAGGCTGGGCAATTATATGCCTGCATTTACTGTGGACAGGTACAAACCCTTTCGCATGCCAACCAGCAATGTCCGCGCTGTGATTCTTCGCAATGGGCCGAAACGATTGACTGTTTAAGAATAACTTAAGCCTGATTCAGTAACTGCAAATGCGCAAAAATTTCCGGCAGTTGCTGAATTTTATATTGGATATGTTCAGCATCTGTATGAAAGCCTTGCATCCATAATGCATGCATTCCGGCCTCTGTAGCTCCTTGTACATCATTAATTGGATGGTCGCCAATATACAGGCACTGTGCAGGCTGCACACCTAGACGCTCTGCAGTGATCTGGAATATTTCTGGCTGTGGTTTGTTAAAGCCTACTAGTCCCGAACTGATGATCTCATCAAAATAAGGTTCAATACCCAAACCCCGAATCGTATTTAAACGGGTGTCATGTCCGCCATTGGATACAATTGCCAGTTGATAGCCTTGGGATTTTAACTGCTCTAGCACCTGCTTGGCATCGGGCATTTCTACGGCGAAACGGCCAAACTGGCTGAACCAGAATTGGGCCAGTTCATCTATGCTGGGAGGATTTAACCAGGATAGCTCCTGCAATAAGGCATAAGCAGCCGAAGCCCCGATACTGCCATGTGTCAACAATTCCTTTTTCGGATAACCGCCATTATCAATGCGCCTTACAATCTCGATAATTTTGTCAGACTCGACCTGTTTCAATGCTGGCGCATAATATTCTGCCAGATAACGGCTATAGGCTTGTGTCGTCAGATCACGATGGGTCAAGGTATTGTCGAGGTCAAATAAAACAGCTTGAATAGGCATAATTTTTAAAACGAAGTGCTGAAACTTTCAATCATGTTAACAGTCCAAAACTTGTTAGATCAGACATAAAATTGCTAAGTTTTGTTGTTTTAAGCATAAAAAAAGCGATGCTAAAGCATCGCCTTTTCTTAGAGTACAAAATCTAAATTAGAATTTGTATTCAACACCTGTACCTACGACTGGCTGATCCGTTTCATTTGAACCTTGTTCTAACATTAGGTAGCCCGCATAACCATATGCTTTCACCTGCTTGCTGAATGCATAGTCTGCACCAACTAGAATTTGTTGAGCTTCATAATCAGCTTTGGCAGTAGTAAATTCAGTTGTGCTTTGACTATATTGACCTTTTACTGTCCATGCTTTTGCTGTTGGCAAATTGTATTCAGCTCCAATTAACCAAGCTTGTTGATCATCAATAGCTCTGATTGATTCAAGCCAAGTTACTGAAGTGTCATTGTCAGCATTTGCTGTCTCTTCGACTTCTGAAACTTGATAAAGTGCCTTAAGTGCTAAACCATTATCTAAATTTACTCGGCCAATCGCACGGATCGTATTTGCAGCAGCAAATACACTACCTGCGGCTCCACCTGTTACTTCTGGAGCAGATGCATTCAAAATACCGCGACCAGCAAAATTTGATGGAATTGCTTTATCGTAACCAAGACCTAAAACAACTGCTTTGCTGTCATATACTACAGATGCTGACCATGCATCACCCAAGCCACGACCTGCAACTTTAGAACCGCCTTTAGACGAGCTAATACCACCAGCTTCACCCGTAGCTAATAGTGCAGTTGCTTTTAGTTTACCTTCACCGACTGCAAAGCCAGGAGCTTCATAGACGACAACATTATCGATACGGTTTTCACCGGTAAAGATACCTGCCATATCCGCTTTATTTGCAACATAGTTATTGAAAGTATCAACTACTGAAGAAAGCTGTTTTACAGGCGTATCGATTTTACCTAGTTTTACTGTACCTAACTTTTCATCTTTAAGACCGACTAAAAGATTACGCGGTACAAATGTATCTGTACTTCCACCATTGTCTACATAGAAGGTAAATTCAGCTTGATAAAGCCCACTTAAACGGTCAGTAAGTTTCTCCTCACCTTTTAAACCCAAGAATGAATTATTAGTATTCAGTTCAATAACATCGCGATCAGACACAGGTGAAGCATTGTCTTCAGGTAAATAATCAACTGTGGCATCAATCTCACCATAAAAAGTTGGTGCTGCAAAAGTTGTCCCCGCCAAAAGGCTGAATGCAATTGCTGTCGCTAACTTAGTTTTCATCAAAAAAATCCTTAATTTATTTTGTAACAAATAATACACACGGCGCTTATATTACAAAATTATTAAATTAATATTTATATATTCTATTTAGTACTTTAGGCTAACATTTAACCAAACAGTTGATTATTTAGAAATTTTATACTTTTTCTGCAACTTTCATCCATCGGAAAATTGGAATTAGACTGAAAATTGCCACGATCACGATCAGATTCAGATAATTTTGATAGCCTAAAGCATCTCCAAAAATGCCACTCAGGCTATAAAGTCCCCCACTCACCGTGGCCATCAGAGCAACCTGAAAGGTAAAATCTGTCCCTGCCAGATGCTTACGGCTGTATTGCATGACCAAGGTCAACATGACCACCAAAAGCATGGCTGAGACCATGTCTTCGGCCGCATTGATCAGATAAATGATCCAATTTTCTACTTTGTTTTGAGCTTCATACTGGGCAGCCAGCCAGGCGTAGCCCATTAAGCTTAATATTTTTAGAATTGAGAAAACGATCAAACTCGAGCTGCGAGACCAGTACTTCAGACACCAGCCCGCCAGTCCTGCTCCAATCAAGGCAGCCAAGGCTCCCAGCATGGTGATATAAAGGCCAATCTGGCTAAAGCTCAGTCCGAGATCTACCATTAAAGGTTTTAATAAAGGCCCGGATAAACCATCGGCGATTTTAAAGGTCAATAAAACCAGTAACCAGACAGCCAAGGTTGAATCCGACCAGAAGTATTGAAAATAGGTTTTTATATTGCTGAATGCAGGTCCTTTATCAGCTGGCGTGATAATTTTTGAATGCTGAGGTTCTCTAAAAAATAAAATGGGTAAAGTATTAAGAAAAACCAGCGCAGCCAGCAACAGAAAGGTACTTTGCCATTGCAGCAGATCCAGCAACCATAATATTGCCCCACCTCCGACAATAAATCCCAATCGTGAACCGATGACCTGAAAGGTATTGCCCCAATGCTGTTGCTCATGATTCAGAATGTTAACCGCCAATGCATCGGTGGCAATATCCTGCGTCGCACCAATACCATTCATCAACAAAAGTATGATAAAAAACAGCAGTAAATACAGCGGCTGATTCAAAGCCTGAATGGGTAGAAAAGAAAGTCCAATCAAGACAGCAACTGACAGCCATTGCAAGGGAATAATCCAGCTACGGTAATGACCTTGGGATTTCTTCCCATAACGATCGACCCAAGGTGCCCAGAATATTTTAATCGACCAAGGCAGCATTAACAGGCCAAAGCCTCCGATATGCGCCAGCGATACCCCTTCAGCTCGCAGAATGACCGGCAAGGCATGCGTCATAAATCCGACCGGAAGCCCCTGTGCCCAATATAGGGAAAACAGTAAAATATAGGTATTCCGCATATTTAGGCTAAGTCCTTAAGGTGAAAATGCATCACCAGCATTTAAGATGCTATACATTTTGCCAATGATCCGGATTTTACAACAGTCTAATATAATAAAAAATAAAGAAAAATTAGTTTCAGGAAGGGACAAAAGCAATGGCCCAAATACGTTTCCCCCAACTCCCGCAGCATGTGCCAGCCCGCGGCAGCAAGCTAAGCCGGACTTTTTTCAGGCAGCTTTTTTTGGCCCAAGGCTGGCGTCTAGAAGGCGAATTTCCAGACTTACCTAAAGCAGTCACGATTATTTCACCGCACACCTCCAATATTGATGCCTGGCTCGGTTTTAACGCCCTACTTGGTCTTGGTATTCAGATTACGATTTTTGGTAAAGACAGCCTGTTTCGTACACCGCTAAAATCGGTTCTGGAATGGATTGGTGTGGTTCCGGTGGTACGTGATAGTCCACAAGGACATACCCGACAGATTGTAGACATCATTGAAAAATCAGAACAGATCTGGGTCGGTATGGCACCGGAAGGTTCACGTAAGGCACCGGATAAAATTCGCAGCGGTTTTTATCATATTGCCAAGGCAGCCCATTTGCCGATTGTGATGTTTTCCTTTGATTATGATATCAAGACCATTCATATCCTGGGCGTATACCATCTGACCGGTGATTATGAATACGACCTGGAACAGATTTATCAGCATTATCAAGGTAAATTCTCGGCCAAAAATCTGGACTGGGTGGCCAAGCCGTTACAAAAGCTTTTGAAAAAAGACTAGGCAAATACGCCTTTTTTTGATGTGATAGCCTGAATTTTGTTGATTTAATCACCAGTTTTTATAATGAAATTAGCTCGTTATGCCTTAATTGGCTGCCTTGGTTTCAGTCTTGCAGCCTGTGACAAAGCCACTAAAACACCTACGCCTGCCACGCCATTAAAAGCCCGTGAACCTGTCGTCGCCATTGCCCTCGGTGGCGGCGGTGCCAAAGGTTTTGCCCATATTGGCGTCATTAAAGTGCTCGAATCACACGGCATCAAACCGAAAATCGTCACCGGTACCAGTGCCGGTAGTTTTGTCGGTAGCCTGTATGCCAGTGGCAAATCGCCTTATCAGTTACAGCAGATTGCCCTGAATTTTAAAGAATCTGATATCCGCGATTTAACCTTGAACCGGCAAGGGATTATTGCCGGACAAAAATTGCAGGATTTCGTCAACAAGAATGTAGCGAACAAACCGATTGAGCAGTTCCCGATTCGTTTTGCGGCAGTCGCCACTCGTCTGGACAATGGCCGCAAAGCAGATTTTATTAAAGGCAATGCCGGACAGGCGGTCCGAGCCTCCTGTAGTATTCCGAATGTATTTGTACCGGCCGTGATTAGCGGTACCAAATATGTTGACGGCGGACTGGTCAGTCCGATTCCGGTCAAGACGGCCAAAGATATGGGAGCAGACATTGTGATTGCTGTGGATATTTCTGCCCGTCCGGATGGTAATAAAGCCTTGAATATGTGGGGCGTACTGGATCAGACCCTAAATATTATGGGACAGCAAAGTATTAATGAAGAGCTGAGTCAGGCCACTGTGGTGATCCAGCCTAAAGTCGGCCATATCGGCACTTTAGACCTGAAAGCCAGCAATGCCACCATTCTGGAAGGTGAAAAGGCTGCTCAGCTGAAAATCCGTACTATTGAAAAAGCCATTAGCAACTTTAAGCAGTCGCCAGCGGCATTTAAACCGCCACGTCCGGCAAAATTTTGATGCATGAATTTTTTATATTCATCTGCGGCCGCATCTGCTACATTGAAGATCAATCATATAAAGATGATGATTAATTAAATACTTAGCGATATAGGTCACGATATGGAATTAGTTCTTGAACCTTGGCACTGGTTTGTATTAGGCATTCTTCTGATTCTGTCTGAATTACTGCTGCCCGCATTTGCTGCCCTGTGGTTCGGGATCGGTGCCATCATGGTTGGCGTCCTGTACTGGATGTTCCCGATGATGGGACTAACGACCCAGCTCCTGACCTGGATCGTACTTTCTGTTCTGTGTACGCTGCTCTGGTTTAAGTTTATCAAGCCACTTTCCATTGACAAGACCAAAGCCGGTCTATCGCGTGAAGCGACCATTGGTCAGGTGGGCATGGTGATTCAGACTAATCTGGATCATGGGCAAATCCGGGTGCGCTTTCCGATGCCAGTTTTAGGTTCGGATGAATGGGAATGCCGAACTCTGGACCCAGTTCAGGTCGGAGACCGCGTTCGCGTCGTGGATATTCTGGGTAATGACCTGGTCGTACAACCTCACAGCACGAATTATCAAAATCAATAAGGTGAATAAGCTATGTCTGGTGGTTCTATCATTGTTATCGCGTTTCTGGCCTTTGTTGCGATTACCATATTTAAAGGTGTGCGGATTGTGCCGCAAGGCTACAAATGGATTGTACAGCGTCTGGGGAAATACCACACCACGCTAAATCCGGGTCTGAATTTTGTCATTCCTTATGTCGATGAAGTCGCTTATAAAGTCACAACCAAAGATATCGTTCTGGATATTCCTTCACAGGAAGTGATTACCCGTGATAACGCGGTCCTGCTGATGAATGCCGTGGCTTATATTAATCTGACCACACCAGAAAAAGCCGTGTACGGGATTGAAAACTATTCCTGGGCGATTCAGAACCTGGTACAAACCTCATTGCGTTCGATTGTCGGTGAAATGGATCTGGATGATGCGCTATCTTCACGTGACCATATCAAGGCACGCTTAAAATCCAGTATTTCAGATGATATCTCGGACTGGGGTATTACCTTAAAAACTGTTGAAATTCAGGATATTAAGCCATCTATCACCATGCAAACAGCGATGGAAGAACAGGCCGCTGCTGAACGTCAGCGTCGTGCGACTGTGACTAAAGCTGACGGTGAAAAACAGGCCGCGATTCTGGAAGCGGATGGCCGTCTCGAAGCGTCACGCCGTGATGCCGAAGCACAAGTGGTATTGGCGGAGTCTTCACAACGTGCAATTGACATGGTGACGTCTGCCATTGGTGATAATGAAATTCCAGTCGCCTATTTACTGGGTGAACAGTATATTAAAGCCATGCAGGATATGGCCAAGTCGCCAAATGCCAAGACCGTGGTACTGCCTGCTGATGTGCTGAATACCATTCGTGGTGTCATGGGTCGCCCTAACTAATTTATCTTTTGACTTTATATATAGGCAGCCCGAGGGTTGCCTATTTTTATTGGCACAAGAAAATCTCAGCAAAAAATGTGAATTTATGGTTAAATTTCGCGTTTATTTTTGAAATCTACTGGATTTGATATTGCCTGGCTTTCGGATTAAAGCTTTTCGCAGCTATCTTATTCCTTGTTTCGATCTACTGTCCAACTTAAAAATGGATACCGTATGAGCTCCCTAAATCCAACCTTAATTACTTTTCTTTTCTATATTGTCGCAATGGTGGTGATTGGCCTGATGGCTTATCGCGCGACAAGCAACTTTTCCGATTACATCTTAGGGGGCCGACGTTTAGGGAGTTTCGTAACTGCACTTTCTGCAGGGGCTTCCGACATGAGTGGCTGGCTCCTGATGGGCCTGCCCGGTGCGATTTATCTTTCCGGTCTGTCTGAAATGTGGATTGCCATCGGTCTGATTATTGGTGCCTGGCTCAACTGGCTACTGGTCGCTGGCCGTTTACGCGTACATACCGAAGTCCAGCACAATGCCCTGACCCTGCCGGATTATTTCTCGAATCGTTTTAACGACCAGAAGAAAATCCTGCGTATTGTTTCGGCTTTCGTGATTCTGATTTTCTTTGCGATTTACTGTGCTTCCGGCATGGTCGCAGGTGCACGCCTGTTTGAAAGCATGTTCGACATGTCTTACAGTACCGCACTCTGGATCAGTGCCATTGCCACCATCAGCTATGTATTTATTGGAGGCTTCCTGGCAGTCAGCTGGACCGATACGATTCAGGCGGGTCTGATGATCTTTGCCCTGTTGCTGACACCAATCGTGACGTTGATGGCATTTTCAGATATGTCTCAGGTAACTTTGGCACTGGAAGCTGCTCGTCCTCAAGCAATGAATATTCTGGGTGATCTGAGCTTTGTTGCGATTATTTCTCTGCTCGCCTGGGGTCTGGGTTACTTTGGCCAGCCGCATATTTTGGTGCGCTTCATGGCAGCCGATTCGGTCAAGTCGATTCCAAATGCACGCCGTATTGGCATGACCTGGATGATTCTATGTCTGGGCGGTGCAGTCGCAGCCGGCTTCTTTGGGATCGCCTATTTCCAGCAGCATCCGGAACTGGCCGCTGCAGTGAATGCCAATCCTGAAACGGTATTTATGGAACTGACCAAAATCCTGTTTAATCCATGGATTGCCGGTGTGGTGCTTGCTGCCATTCTTGCCGCAGTAATGAGTACTTTAAGCTGTCAGCTATTGGTCTGCTCAAGTACTCTAACGGAAGACTTCTATAAATCTTTCCTGCGTAAAAATGCCTCACAAAAAGAACTGGTCTGGGTTGGCCGTTTGATGGTGCTACTGATTGCCTTGCTGGCGATCTGGATGGCGGGTAATCCTGAATCTAAAGTTCTGGGTCTAGTGGCCTATGCCTGGGCAGGTTTTGGTGCCGCCTTTGGTCCGCTGATTATCCTGTCATTGTTCTGGAAACGCATGACCTTGAATGGTGCTTTGGCCGGTATGATCGTGGGTGCAGTCGTAGTTATTTTCTGGAAGAACCTGTTTGCTGACACTGGCCTGTATGAAATCGTTCCTGGTTTTATCTGTTCAATGCTGGCGATTGTGGTGGTGAGCCTGATGGGTAAAGCACCAACAGCAGAAATTACCGACCGCTTTGAAGAAGCTGAACGCCTGTACAACGAAAGCAAATAATTGTGTAGCAACTAAAAAAGAGGACTTCAAGTCCTCTTTTTTATGGAATGCTCTTATAACTGAGAAGAAAAAATGTTCCAATCAGCTTTTGCGCGTGAGCAGGAACTGGGTAATTTGCCTCAACTCTTCCGCCCCTTCAAAATGGTTCAAGGCATTGATCGCCTGATCATGTAATTGCTCGGCATAGGCTTTGGCCTGCTCTAGCCCCATCAATGCCGGATAGGTCGATTTCTCTACCTGTTCATCCTTGCCGGCTGTTTTCCCCAAGACTTCGGTATCGGAAATAATATCCAGAATATCGTCCTGTACCTGAAAGGCCAGACCAATCGCCTGTCCAAACTCACGTAATTTAGGAATGGCCAGATCGGTACCCTCAAAAATAGTCACCGCCGCCATCATGATCGCGGCACTAATCAAAGCACCGGTTTTATTGCGATGAATATTTTCCAGTGCTTGCTGATCGATTTTCTTGCCTTCAGACTGCAAATCTAAAACCTGACCATTCACCATTTTCGAAGAAGCGGTTGCCAGAATCTGCATCTGCTTCAGTACAATGGAAGCTTCTACCGCTGGCCCCTGATCAAACAGACGACTGCTCAAAGTTTCAAAAGCCATAGACTGCAGGATATCACCTGCCAAAAGTGCGGTATCTTCTCCATAAGCCACATGACAGGTCGGCTGACCACGGCGCAGCAAATCATTGTCCATACATGGCAGATCATCATGGGCCAGTGAATAGCAGTGAATAAACTCGATCGCAACCGCTGCACGGCGCACTGCAGCACTATTCTGGTTGGGTTTTAATGCGGCGGTGGCATAGCATAGCGCTGGACGTACTCGTTTACCGCCAAGCATCACAGCATGATGGACTGCCGACCTTAAAGGTTCCGGGATGGCAAAAGCTTCCAGAGCGGTCAGTAAATCCTGTTGAATGCGGTGTTGTGCTTGAGTGAGTGCATGGGTTGATACGTCAGTGATAGATGACACATTCGCCTCGAATACGTAGTCCAGAAGAATAAAATGACAAGCGAATAAATGCCTGTACGCTGATCAGGCATTGTACCTAGAAATGCCTTGAATTTTCAGCCATAAATTGAATTGTTCTACTGAAATTTGCTATTCAACATCAAATAAGCACGTCAGAGATTTTAAACCATAAAAAACCACCGCAGAATCGGTGGTTTTATTCAGGCTAAATGTATGCACGGCATTTAAGCGAGAACATCTTCTGGTACGCGCACCCAGCCTTCCATCAAGACGCGGGCACTCCGGCTCATGATGGCCTTTTTCACTTTCCACTCACCATTTTCAAAACTTGCTTGTGCACCCACTCTCAAAGTCCCGGAAGGATGACCGAAACGCACCGCTTCACGCTCTACCCCACCTGCGACCCGGTTCACCAATGTTCCGGAAATGGCAGCTGCTGTACCAATAGCCACCGCAGCCGTGCCCATCATGGCATGATGGAGTTTACCCATAGACAAGGCCCGAACCAGAATATCGGTATCCGATTCAGTGACGGTCTTGCCACTTGAAGAGGTATAGCTACTCGGTGGTGCAACAAAGGCAATTTTTGGAGTGTGTTGTCGGGTTACGGCTTCGGCAATATCCTGAATCAGTCCCATCTGCTTCGCAGCATAGGCACGAATCGTTTCAAATTTTGTCAGGGCTGCCACGTCATTATTGATATGATCCTGAAGCTCTGTGCCCTTATAGCCGAGATCTCCAGCATTCAAAAAGACGGTTGGAATGCCGGCATTAATCATGGTCACTTCAAAGTTGCCAATATTTGGCACTTCCAAAGTATCGACCAGATTACCTGTCGGAAACATCGAACCACCTTCAGCATCATCATCAGCTGGATCCAGAAACTCGATCTGCACTTCCGCCGCAGGAAAGGTTACGCCATCCAGTTCAAAATCACCCAGCTCCTGCACTTGACCATCTTGCATCGGCACATGTGCAATAATGGTTTTCTGAATATTGGCCTGCCAGATGCGTACTGTGCACAACCCATTTTCAGGAATACGTTCGGCATCAACCAGACCATTGGAAATGGCAAATGCTCCCACTGCCGCGGTCAGATTGCCGCAGTTACCGCTCCAGTCTACAAAAGGACGGTCAATTGACACCTGACCAAATAAATAATCGACATCATGATCAGCGTGCAGGCTTTTTGACAGAATGACCGTTTTACTAGTACTGGAACTGGCACCACCCATACCGTCGATCTGTTTCCCATATGGATCTGGGCTACCAATCACGCGTAGCAAAAGCTGGTCACGAATCCGGCCAGGCTGTTGTGCTTCTACAGGCAGGTCATCCAGCTTAAAGAAAACACCTTTACTGGTGCCTCCACGCATATAGGTTGCAGGAATCTTGATTTGGGCGGCAAAACTCATGAATTATTTCATCCTTTGACTTGTCTTTGTTTTCGTACGGGTTATTCAATATTTATATTCAAAGTATAGTATGTTGAAAGCAGAACTGCTTGACTGCCAGACCTTAGTATAAAAAAACGGCATTTGTGTTTTATCCAAGAAAACAGAGAACTCGTCAGTTACACTTTCAATAAAATTAATATATTGATTCATTTATATTTTATTTCAGTTATTTATATGAATAATTTTTATTATTCCTCCAACAATATTTCATTCTTAGGATGGACTAGGCTTCTTTAGTCTGATCAATTACAATCAGCCACTTATCATTTTCCATTGTCGGGCTGAACACTTTGAATAACGAGTCTTCACAACTTCAGCGTGGCTTAAAGAACCGTCATATTCAGTTGATCGCCATGGGCGGTGCAATTGGCACAGGCTTATTCTTAGGTTCCGCACAGGTGATCCAATCTGCGGGTCCTTCTATTATTTTAGGCTATGCCATTGGGGGCCTGATTGCATTTTTAATCATGCGTCAATTGGGTGAGATGATTGTTCATGAACCTGTCGCAGGTTCATTCAGCCATTTTGCTTATAAATACTGGGGAAAATTTCCCGGTTTCCTTGCGGGTTGGAACTACTGGATTCTGTATATCCTGGTAGCCATGACCGAACTTACTGCGGTTGCGAAATATATCAATTACTGGTGGCCGCATATTCCAGCCTGGGCATCGGTACTGTTTTTCTTTATCGTGATTACACTGGTCAACCTCGGCAATGTGAAATTCTACGGTGAATCGGAATTCTGGCTTTCCATCATTAAAGTGACTGCGGTCATCTCGATGATTGTCTTTGGTCTGTATCTGATCCTGACTGCTGATCCTTCTTCAGGCGCATCTTTTAGCAATCTTTGGACCGCGGGCGGTTTCTTTCCGAATGGTTTTGAAGGTCTGTTCTACATGCTGGCCTTCCTGATGTTTGCCTTCGGTGGTATTGAACTGATCGGTATGGCGGCTGCAGAAGCTGAAAATCCGGAAAAAACCATTCCGAAAGCCATTAATCAGGTGGTTTTCCGTATTCTGATTTTCTATGTCGGTGCTTTGACGATTCTGTTGTCACTCGTGCCTTGGAATCAGCTTGAACTTGGTGGTCTGGACAAAAGTCCGTTCGTGATGATTTTCAGCCAGCTTGGCATTGACTGGGCAGCACATTTACTGAACTTTATTATCCTGACAGCAGCATTGTCTGTATATAACAGTGGTATGTACGCCAACAGCCGTATGCTATATGGTCTGGCTCAACAAGGAAATGCACCTAAAGTCTTCATGAAAGTGAATAAGCAAGGGACACCGATTCCCGCTGTATTGTTCTCTGCTGCGCTGATTTTCGGTTGTGTACTACTTAACTACTTCGTGCCTGAAGATGCCTTAAGCCATCTGATTTACATCGTAGTCGGTGCATTGGTATTGAACTGGGCCATGATTACCCTGACCCATCTCAAATTTATTCAAAGCATGAAAAAGCTGGGACAGAAGACTTCCTTCCCTGCGCTGTGGTCTCCGGTGGGCAATATTCTAGTTCTTGGTTTTATTGTTACGATTCTTTACATCATGTGGACGCAAGGATTCCAGGAATCCATTTTGATGATCCCGCTTTGGATCGTGGTCATGTTCGGTCTGTTTAAGTTACTTAAGCCTAAAAATACTTAGACAACTCCTGTAGCTATGAGTCCTTAAAAAGTTATTGCTCCGGCAATAACTTTTTTTTGATCTATTTTTCAGTAAATTCATCCTTCTTTTGTGCCCTTAGCTTAACTGGATAGAGCAGTTGCCTCCTAAGCGACTGACGTGGGTTCGAGTCCCGCAGGGCGCACCATCCTTTCAAAATGTGATCTATACTTCAAAAAATTAGCGTTAATCTTCATATTTTTAGAATATTTTTTATACAAAAAATCATTTTTTCTTCATTATTTTATTTCCTTTACTTTCAAATACTTATTTCAAAATGAGGCTATTTTTTGGTGTAAAAACTCTATTATGATTACTTTTTGAACTGATTAGTTATATCTAGAGCATTTACTCTTATTTTAATTGTGCTATTTTTGTGACACGGAGTAACAAATGATTTCGGTTAACCGACTTCTCCAAAAGCCAAAAAACATAAACACAAAATGAGCAACAAACATTTGCATTTGCACCTCAAGGAAAGACGTAGAATGAAATTAAAGACATTAACGACAGCAATGATTTTAGCAACTGTACCAATGACCGGGGCATTTGCCGCTGCTCTAGATCGTTCAGGTCAGTCAATCTCTGCATTCTTGCAACCTGGTAACTATTTTGAAGCAGGTATTTCTGTATTAGATCCAGATGTATCTGGGAAGGCTATTTCAACTGCTGGTGGCGGCAATCTTTCTGACATGGGAGATGATTACTACTTCCCCTCAGCTGCTCTTAAATTACAAGTAACAGACCACTTCTCATTTGGTTTGATCTATGACCAACCATTTGGTGCTGATGCTGCATACTCAACAAGTGACCCACTTGTTGGTCTCAATACAGGTTTGTTCCACTTAAACGGTGAAGCAACTGAAGTAGAAGTTGACACTCAAAGTTTGTCTATGATTTTTGGTTTCCAGCCAAATGAAAATTTCAACATTTATGCTGGTCCTGTTTATCAAACAATTAAAGGTAATGTTCAATTACGTGGTGCGGCATATGGTTCAGCTAACGGCCTTGGCTTATATAATGCTGATTTAGATGAAGATGGTGCAGTTGGCTGGTTAGCTGGCTTTGCTTATCAAATTCCTGAAATTGCTTTAAAAACATCTATCACTTATCGCTCTGAAATTGACCACAAAGCATCTGCTCGCGAATATGGTCAAAGTAACGTATTAGCATTTGTTGGCAGTAGCCCTGTTTACGATGTAGCAACAGATGCAAATATTACAACTCCCCAATCTGTTAACCTTGATTTCCAAACAGGGATCATGGCAAATACAGTTGCCTTTGCAAATGTACGTTGGGTGAATTGGAAAGACTTTTCTCTTGACCTAAAACAATTCGGAACTGTTGCAGATACTCTAGGTGCGCTAGGCCAGACTCCAGACAACCCAAATGGCTTTGATATTGTTGGTTATACTGATGACCAATGGTCAGCAAACGTAGGTGTAGGCCGTAAATTTAATGATCTATGGGCAGGTAATGTCTCAGTAGGTTGGGATTCTGGTGCAGGTAATCCTATATCAACTCTTGGCCCAACTGAAGGTTACTGGAATGTTGGCTTAGGACTTCAATATAGTCCAACACCTGCAACCTTTATCGCTGGTGGTGTTAAATACTTCTGGTTAGGCGATGCAAAAGCGCAAGCCGCATCTAACTTTGGATCAGATACTTATGTTGCAGAATTTAATGACAATGATGCTTTAGCTTATGGCTTAAAAATCGGTTACAAGTTCTAATTACTAATACTGAAAAAACCATCTGCAAAGATGGTTTTTTCATTTTCAACAATGACACCTACGCTCTTTTTTATACACTTGTGATTCATTTGAGCAATAAACAAACACTTAAACATTTTGCATAATATTCAATCAGCCACTCAGCATCTAAAAATAAATCCATATAAATCATAAAATTAATATTTTTTTTAGTGTTTTTACTCTACACAAGTACAATTTTTAACTTTTCAGTTCATTTTACAACCGTAGTTGAGCATTTACTCTTTTTGTATTTATGTTACTTTTCGTGCCAATCACTTACATAAAGCTACAACAAGGAATGTTCCCTATGAAGCTTACAGCTCTTCGCTCGGCTATTTTGCTCAGCTTAATCCCAACAACTTCTGTCATAGCTGGCGGTCTAGATCGATCTGGGCAATCAATGTCTGCTTTTTTTCAATCGGGCAACTATGCTGAAGCTGGTTTTACAGTAATTGATCCAACAATTGAAGGTAAAGACCTTCCTCCTAGAGGAAGTAATAAATCTGTCAGCGATATGGGCGAAGACTATTATTTCCCTACTGCTGCTGTAAAAGTGCAAGCAACAGATCAAATTTCTTTGGGCTTACTTTATGATCAACCATTTGGTGCAGACTCGCAATATGCACCTGAATCTAATGCTTTTGCTCAACAGAATACAGTAACAAATACATTGGAAGGCACTTCTGTTGAAGTAAAGACAAACAACATCACTGCGCTCATTGGATATCAGCCAAATGAAAACTGGAACTTCTACGCAGGCCCAGTTTACCAAACTGTTGAAGGCAAAGTTTCTTTACGCGGCACAGCTTATGGTGGTGCTGCAGTTCTAGGTAGTTATGACATTAAGTTTAAGGAAACAGAAGCCTACGGCTGGCTTGCTGGTGCAGCGTACTCAATCCCAGAGATTGCATTAAAAGCAGCTGTGACATACCGTTCTGAAATTAAGCATGAACTAGATACTACCGAATCATTTGGATTTGGCACAATTCTTCGTCCAAAAACTCAAACAGAAGTTGTTACACCGCAGTCTGTAAATATTGATCTACAATCGGGCGTTGCAAAAGATACTTTAGCATTCGCCAATATTCGCTGGGTACATTGGGACCAATTTGCAGTCAAACCGGCAGCATTGGCAGCGGCAACCGCAGCCAGAGGAAAAGCTCAAAATCTGATTGACTACTCTGATGACCAATGGTCGGCGAATATTGGACTTTCACACAAATTCAATAATAAATGGGCAGGCACAACGTCTATAGGCTATGATTCTGGCGCAGGTAACCCAGTAACGACTTTAGGTCCAATTGAAGGTTACTGGAGTGTTGGCTTAGGCGGTCAATACAGCCCGGCAGAAAACTACTTTATTGCTGCGGGTGTAAGATACCTTTGGCTAGGCGATGCTCAGGCGCAGACTGGAGGCACCGTAGTTGGAAGTTTTGAAGACAACACTGCAATTGCCTATGGTATGAAAATCGGTTATCGCTTCTAATTAATTCATAGATTAAATAAAAAAGGCGCTTATAGCGCCTTTTTTATTTACTTTGATTCTTTAAGCTGGAATATCACGCACTGAAGCATTACGAATGGCTTCTTTTAACGCGTCATAACCATTAATTGGCGGGAATTGCGGGAATTCTGCAATGACATTCTCAGGTGCATCAAACAGGAAACCTGCATCTGCTTCGCCCAGCATGGTGGTATCGTTATAAGAATCCCCTGCCGCAATCACACGGAAGTTCAAACCATGCAGTGCTTTAACAGCTTGACGTTTCTGATCTGGCTGACGAAGTTTATAAGCCGAGATCATACCTGCTTCATCTGTTTCCAGTTTATGACAGAAAATCGTCGGCCAATCCAGTTGCTTCATGAGTGGATGTGCAAATTCATAGAAAGTATCTGAAAGAATAATCAATTGAAAATGCGTACTCACCCATTTCACAAATTCTTTTGCTCCTGGGAATGGACCCATTTCTGCAATCACTTCCTGAATATCGTTCAAGCCTAAATCATGCTGTTTTAAAATATTCAGACGTTGGGTCATCAGTACATCATAGTCAGGAATGTCACGAGTCGTCGCTTCAAGCTCTTTAATACCGGTTTTTTTGGCAAAGTTAATCCAGATTTCTGGAACCAACACGCCTTCTAAATCTAGACATACGACTTCCATGAACATTCCCTCTGAGTTGTATTGAAAAAATTTTGCACTATCATAGCTGAAGCAACAGATTTTGTACTGTACTTTTTTAAATCTATTTTTTTCATAAGTATTTATTTTTTAGTGATAAGTCAACTAAATCAATTCTATTAAAATAGATGTGAAATTAATTAATATAGGCTATGTCCTTTCCAAGCCTATATCGCCAGGACTCTCATGACCATCATTCCTACTATTGATCGTATTGATGCGTTTGCATCTGAATATGCAGATAAATCGCCCAATGAAATTTTGGCACTTGCACTGAGCCAGCAGGGTGAAATTGCGATTTCATTTTCTGGGGCTGAAGATGTTGTATTGATTGATATGGCGTCGCATCTCGGTAAACCGTTCCGGGTATTCAGTCTGGATACTGGCCGTCTACATGCAGAAACCTATCAGTTTATTGAACGGGTGCGTAAGCATTATAATATCGAGATTGAAATCTGCTTCCCTGAAACGGATGCGGTACAAAATTTAGTGACCGCTAAAGGTTTATTCAGTTTCTTTGAAGATGGCCATCAGGAATGTTGCGGTATACGCAAGGTTCAACCGCTACGTAAAAAACTGGCCACGCTGGACGGCTGGATTACCGGTCAGCGCAAAGACCAAAGTCCGGGTACACGCAATGAAATTCCAGTGGTTCAGGCCGATCCAGGTTTTTCCGGTCCGGGAAAACAGTTGATCAAGTACAATCCTCTTGCCAACTGGTCCAGTGCGGATGTCTGGAGTTATATCCGTATGATGGAAGTCCCTTATAATGCCCTACATGAGAAAGGTTTTGTTTCTATCGGCTGTGAGCCCTGCACTCGCCCTGTGCTGCCAAATCAGCATGAACGCGAAGGTCGCTGGTGGTGGGAAGAAGCTACCCATAAAGAATGTGGCTTACATGCTGGCAATCTAAAAAAATAAAGTTAAGTTTTATCGTTCCTATTGATTAAAAGACTATTTTTGATAAAGATAGTCTTTTTAATTGATAATTTTACATTTAGTGACAAGATAGAAATTACCTTTTATCGGGATAATATTATTTTAATTAAAGAATTGATAAAATTTTAGCTCATTGATTTATTTGCATAAAATGTGAAATTGAACACAATGCTATTCTTCTAATAACACATAATTATTAAGTTACACTCCACTTCGCCTAGAAAATACTATTTTTAGAAATCTATTTTAAAACTAAAATTTTCACATTTCATAAACTTAGGAAGATATTTTGTTCTTGTCAATAGCCACTTTTTCACAGTTGAGGCAAGATAAAGCAGTTCATTTATATGCTAAAAAAGATATACTTTAAAAACTAAAGTAATAATTCTAACAAGGCCTTTTAGCAAAAAAGCCATAGAGAATGCAGTGAGGCAATCCACGCTATGCGTCCATTACATCCAATTGATTTTATTTTCTTAACTTTAGAGAAACGGCAGCAGCCTATGCATGTAGGTGGACTATTTTTATTCCAAATTCCCGACAATGCGTCAGCTTCCTTTATTCAGGATCTAGTCACGGATATCCAAAATTCGAAATGCTCTCCAATCCCACCTTTTAACAATTATTTAAACGGCCTGTTTTGGGATGAAGACCAGGAATTTGATTTAGATCATCATTTTCGTCATATTGCCCTGCCAAAACCGGGCCGTATCCGTGAATTGCTGACCTATATTTCACAAGAACATAGTGCCCTGATTGATCGTGCCAAACCTTTATGGACCTGTCATATCATTGAGGGCATTGAAGGTAATCGTTTTGCCATGTATTTCAAAATTCACCATGCTATGGTGGATGGAATCGCTGGCATGCGTCTGGTAGAAAAGTCGCTTTCACATGATCCAAATGCCAAGAGTATTGTACCGCCATGGTGTGTGGAAGGGCCACGTGCCAAACGCCTTAAAGCACCTAAAGTGAACAGGTTTAAAAATGTCCTGCAGACCATTAAGGGGCAACTGGAATGTGCGCCACGAGTTGCTTATGAACTGTCGCAAACCGTCATGAAAGATATGGGACGCAATCCGGATTATGTATCCAGCTTTCAGGCGCCAAGCAGTATTCTGAATCAACGCGTCAGTGCTTCACGTCGCTTTGCAGCCCAGTCTTTCGAATTTTCACGTTTACGTCATATTTCTAAGGCATTGGGCGTGACCATTAATGATATTGTCTTGGCCATTTGTTCAGGTGCATTACGTGAATATTTATTATCGCAAAATGCCTTACCGAAAAAACCGTTAATTGCTATGGTTCCAGCTTCTGTTCGCAGTGACGATTCAGATATATCCAACCGTATTACCATGATTCTGGCCAATCTGGGCACGCATAAAGAAGATCCGCTAGAACGTCTCAAGATCGTACGCCGCAGTGTGCTGAGTGCCAAAGAGCGCTTCAAACGCATGAATGCCAACCAGATTTTGAACTATAGTGCCTTTGTCTATGGTGCAGCAGGTCTGAATATTGCCTCCGGTTTAATGCCGACACGTCAGGCGTTTAACGTGATTATTTCCAATGTACCTGGACCACAAGAGCCCCTTTACTGGAATGGTGCCCGTCTTGAAGCACTTTATCCGGCTTCTATCGTACTGGATGGTCAGGCCTTGAATATCACCATGACCAGCTATCTAGACAAACTGGAAGTCGGCTTGACCGCATGTCGTAATGCCCTGCCGAAAATGCAGAACTTGCTGACACATCTGGAAGAAGAAATTCAACGTTTTGAACTTATTGTAGATGGCGAACCTGTCCCAAAGTTACGAGCGGTAAGCTAGCCGCGGATGAATAAATAAGATAGATGGACTGCCAAAGATGCTGATCATTTTTGCCAGTCTTTGAGCACAGAATAAAGGGACCGATCTGGTCCCTTTTCTTTATTTTTTGGAATCTTTTTAAATTATTTTAGAAATTTTGGATGACTTCTCTATTTAAACGTCTATCCAAATCATTTTTTGACAAGTTAAAAACAATGCACAAATATAATCAGCTTTTAATAGTACGGCACTGTTGTAATAATTGATGGCAGACGTTACGGATCATGCTCGCGGTAATCTGAACTTCATTACCGCGCTCATCAACGATATATCCCGCATGTACAGTCTTTGGTTCTAATACGTGTTTTAGGCCTTTATGGATTACTGCTTTACTCATACTCATCACACACTCCTTTTGCTAAGCCTGAAACTGGGAGAAACGGCTTTGGCTAATTCATGCATCTAGTATTGTAAATAAAGGCCCGGTTGTAAAATTTCAGATGTAACAAGTGTTTAACGATATTCTGTTACAATTTCAGCTGAGAATGATATCGTATTGCTCTTGCGTATACAGATTTTCCACTTGGAACTTAATCACACGATTAATGAAATGTTCTAGATCAGCGACTGCAGGCGCTTCTGCCGTCAATAATCGATCAATGACAGCAGGATGCGCGACGACAGTAAAGCCACTCTGTGACTCATAAGCACGGGCATAACGCAGAATTTCCCTAAATATTTCGTAACATACTGACTCGGCTGTTTTGACATAACCACGTCCCTGACAGGTCGGACAAGATTCACAGAGCAAATGTTCCAGCGACTCACGGGTGCGTTTCCGGGTCATTTCTACCAGGCCCAGTTCCGATACCTGAGTAATCTTGGTCTTGGCATGGTCACGTTCCAGCATGCGCTCAAACTGTTTCATTACTTCTTCACGATGCTGCGCTTCCTGCATATCAATGAAATCAATGATAATAATTCCGCCAAGATTACGCAGCCGTAACTGACGTGCGATGACATCGGTCGCTTCCATATTGGTTTTAAAAACCGTATCTTCCAGCGAACGACCACCAACATAAGAACCGGTATTGACATCAATTGTGGCCATGGCTTCAGTCTGGTCAATCATCAGATAACCGCCAGACTTCAATGCGACACGAGTTTGCAATGCCTTTTGCAGATCTTCTTCGACATTATACAAGTCGAAAATTGGCCGCTCGCCCGGATAATGCAGCAAACGGTCTTTCATGTTCGGGACAAATTCTTCGACAAATTCCTGCAACTTGGCATGAATTTCACGTGAATCCACGTAAATTTTAGCAGTTTCTTCATTGGCCAGATCACGAATCACCCGTTGCGGCAAAGGCAATTCTTCAAAGATCAAAGACGGTACTGCAATAATCTTCTGCTTGCGCTGGATATATTCCCAAAGCTTGGCCAGATAAGCCATATCCTGTGCGATGGCTTCTTCTTCAATCCCTTCTGCCGCAGTACGCACAATCACTGAACCCGGCAGCTTATGTTCTGCCTGAATCCGCTCAATGATGGAACGCAAGCGATTGCGCTCTTCCTCAGATTCAATCCGTTGTGATACACCTATATGATTGCCATATGGCATCAGCACCAAATAACGCGAAGGAATCGACAGATCGGTAGACAGGCGTGCGCCTTTGGTACCGAGCATATCTTTCATCACCTGAACCGTGAGGACTTGTCCCGGTTGAAGCAGCTCAAAAACATTCGGCGTCGGTTGATTGCGGGGCCAGACCATATCATTGATATGTAAAAACGCAGTACGAGAAAGTCCGATATCCACGAAAGCAGCCTGCATGCCGGGTAAGACCCGCACCACTTTTCCTTTATAGACATTCCCTACCAGGCCACGCTTGGCCGTACGCTCGACAAACAGTTCATTGACCGTGCCGTTTTCAATTAACGCGACCCGACATTCCATCGGCGTGACGTTAATCAACAACTCGTCAGACATAACTACACTCAAAACATTATAAGAATTCTTTTCAGCAGTTAATTTAGTGCCTTAACCGTCTGTAATAACTGTACTGTCTCATATAAAGGCAAGCCAACCACATTGGAATAACTGCCCTGTATTTTTGGAATATAACGTGCTGCAATTCCTTGAATTGCATAAGCCCCTGCTTTACCCAGTGGCTCACCTGTCGCCCAGTAACTTTCCATATCTGCAGCGCTCAGGATTTGAAATTCGACCTGTGTGCGTACCACTATACTGTATTTTTCATGCTTTGTACGAACACAGACACCGCTATATACATCATGCCACCGACCGGAGATTTTTGTCCACATTTCAATCGCATGTTGTTTGGATTCAGGCTTGCCCAAAATCTCCTGATCCACCCCTAGACTGGTATCCGCAGCGATGATGATGGCATCCGGATAACGCTCGGCCACGGCATCCGCTTTGGCTCTTGCCAGACGTTCAACATAGGCTGCGACCGACTCGCCTGCTTGTACCGATTCGTCAATTTCTGGGCTGTAAATATCGAAGCTCAGCCCGAGTTGCTGTAACAACTCGCGGCGCTGGGGTGAGCTCGAAGCGAGAATTATACGCGCCATTTTTTGAGCACATAATAAATAGCAGGCCAAACCAGAATACTGGTCAGCATCGGAATCCAGTGCCTTGCATAAGAAAATTGCACGCCAGCCACAATCTGGGAAAAAAAGATCATTAGCAGATGCGCGACAATCGCCAGCCCCATAATCACCCAGAGATTATTAAAGGTCAGAATACGGCGCTCACGGGTTAGAAAGCGGGCTAAAAAGGCAATAATGATAAAGCTCAGCGCATTCAGACCCAAAGGTGCATCCAGCAGCAGATCAATAAAAATACCGGTACCAAAGGCAAACCAGATCCCACACCAGGTCGGCTGGCACAGCACCCAGAAAAGCATGATCATCAGCATAAACAGCGGACGCCAGCCCGAGAGATTATAGGAAAGTGGATAGACCATTAAAATAGAAGCCACAATCACCGAAATGACAATAGCCATTAAAGGATCACGATGCTTTCTGGATTTCATCTTAGCGATTGACATGCGGTTGCTCCATCGCTAATGAATCGGAAAATAACACCACCACATGATGTCCACCAGCCAGTTGGGCTGCAGGCGTGACATCAATCTGGGCAAATTCACCGGAATTATGCCGTTGTACTTTAGACACCTGCCCCACCAGATAACCTGCCGGGAAATGTTGTCCCAAGCCCGAACTATAGACTTTTTCACCAACCTTGATATTGGCACTGGTCGGTACATATTCCATTTTTAAACGTCCCAGATCACCTGTGCCCGAAACAATGGCACGCATACCGGTATGTTCCAGGCGCACTGACAGTGAATGTTCTTTATCGGACAACAGCATGACCCGGCTACTATGCGGATAGACATTGATAATCTGTCCCATGATACCCTTGTCATCCAGTACCGTTTGCCCGACTTTCAGCTCGTTATTTGAACCCCGGTTGATCACGATAATATGCCGTAATGGATCGGCATCGGTACCAATCACTTCGGCAATTTCAATACGCCCATCAATGATCAGCGGCGTGTCCAATAGACCGCGCAAACGGGTATTTTCAGCAGAAAGTTCAGAGATTTTTTGTAAGCGTACCTGTGCCTGTAACAGCTCGGCCTGCATCGCGGTATTTTCCCGACGCAATTGAGCTTCAGACTTGGTTTGTTGATTCAACCACTCTCGCGACAATACCGGATAGCTGGCCACCGCATAAATAGGATTATAAGCAGCGTACAGGACATCCCTTGCAGGTTGAACAACATGCGGCATGCGCCAATCAAAGAAAAGCACCACCAAGCATGTTACCAATGCAATGATAAAAGAGCGAAAAGATGGCGGTTGTCGAGAAAACAGATGTGCTTGCACCCGCCGGATCCTTTTCTTAGCCTACGAATAACATGTCATGATTTGGGTTGTCGAAAAATTCGAGTACCTTGCCGCCACCACGTGTCACGCATGATAGTGGATCTTCTGCCACCACCACCGGCAGGCCAGTTTCTTTGGCAAGCAGCTTGTCCAGGTTACGCAGTAATGCACCACCACCAGTTAACACGATACCACGTTCAGCGATGTCCGAAGAAAGCTCAGGAGGGGTATGTTCTAAAGCAGATTTCACAGCAGACACGATGTTTTGCAATGGATCAGAAATCGCTTGGGTCACTTCGTCTGAATTGACCACAATCGCGCGAGGCACACCTTCTGCGAGGTTACGACCACGAACTTCAATTTCCAGCGGTTTAGCACCTTCATCAGGCAAAGCCATACCGACTTCTTTTTTGATCACTTCAGCCGTAGTTTCACCGATCACACAGCCATGCGCTTTACGCACGTAGTTAATGATCTGTTCATCAAAGACATCACCGCCGATACGTAAAGAATCGGCATAAACACAACCTTGTAGGGAAATGATTGCAATTTCAGTCGTACCACCACCAACATCGACGACCATCGAACCACAGGCCTGCTCAACTGGCATCCCTGCACCAATCGCTGCTGCCATTGGCTCTTCGATTAAACGCACATCACGTGCGCCCGCATTAAACACGGCTTCACGAATGGCGCGGCGCTCAACCAGAGTCGACTTACATGGCACACAAACCACGACACGCGGTGCTGGAGTAAATAAACGGTTTTCATGTACTTTGCGAATAAACTGATTCAGCATGGTCTCAGTGACTTCAAAATCCGCAATCACCCCGTCTTTCATGGGACGGATCGCTGAGATATTGGCTGGGGTACGACCTAGCATTTGCTTCGCTTCAAGACCGACTGCCGCAACAATTTTATGTGAACCACTATGACGGATGGCTACAACCGTTGGTTCATTTAATATAATGCCTCGTCCTGGCGCATAAATAAGTGTATTTGCTGTACCTAAATCAATGGCAAGATCGGGCGAAAACAAGCCTATTAGTCGTTTTAGAATCACGGGGACGTTCTCAGTTAAACTTTATATGGACGCAAGGTGGCCACTTTAACTAAATGTGATGATTTGGACAAGTCAATCGCTTATCATAACGCATGATAATTTGAATTTTTTTAATACTGATTAGGTAATATTATGTCTACATCGGATGCACAGCATTCTGCAGATTTAAGTGCAGAAACAGTTTCAGCTATTGCCAACCTTGCACGGTTATCTCTCAATGATACGCAATCTGCTGAATATGCTCAAAGTTTAAATAAAATTTTAGGCATGATGGAAACCCTGAAAGGCATCAATACCGATGGTGTTGAACCCCTGAAAAGCCCTTTCGACCACCCTCAGCCGCTACGTGATGATGTGGTTACCGAAACCAATCATCGTGAGCAATACCAGGCAGTTGCACCAGCTGTTCAGGATGGCTTGTACCTCGTACCGCGCGTGATTGAGTAATTACTACCCAGTTCATTCTTTTTATTAAATTAAACGTAAAGAATTATTTCTCATGACAGATTTACATCGCTTATCCATTCGTGAACTTAGTGAAGGTCTGGCAAATGCCCAGTTTTCATCTCGCGAATTGACTGAACATTACTTAAAACGCATTGCAAAAATTGATGCACAGGTTAAGGCTTATGTGACGGTGACTGCTGAACAGGCGTTGGCTGAAGCTGATGCTGCCGATGCTGCAATCAAAGCTGGCAATGCCTCTGCCCTGACTGGTGTGCCAGTTGCCCACAAAGACATTTTCTGTACCCAAGGCATTAAAACCACTGCCGGTTCAAAAATGCTGGACAATTTTATCTCTCCTTACGACGCAACCGTTGTAGCGAAAGGTAAAGCTGCGGGCCTGGTCACTTTGGGTAAAGTGAACATGGACGAATTCGCGATGGGTTCGACCTCTGAGAACTCATATTACGGCGCAACTGCCAACCCTTGGAACCTGGGCCATGTCCCTGGTGGTTCTTCAGGCGGTTCTGCAGCAGCTGTGGCAGCGGATTTGGCACCATTTGCAACTGGTACTGACACCGGTGGTTCAATCCGTCAACCTGCATCATTCTGTGGTCTGACCGGTCTTAAACCGACTTACGGTCGTGTATCGCGCTTCGGTATGATTGCCTATGCATCATCACTAGACCAAGGTGGTCCAATGGCACGTTCTGCAGAAGACTGTGCTTACCTGATGAATGTCATGGCCGGTCATGATGCCAAAGATTCAACTTCAATGGATCAAGTGGTAGATAACTATGTCGCGAACCTGAACGCTACCTCAGTAAAAGGTTTACGCATTGGTATTCCAAAACAGTATTTTAATGTTGCTGGCCTAGCTGAAGATGTTAAAGCACGTGTCGAAGAATCACTTAAAAAGTTAGAAGAAATGGGCGCTACGCTTGTTGAGATCGACCTCAACATGACTGAAAGCTATGTTCCGACTTATTACCTGATCGCACCTGCCGAAGCTTCTTCGAACCTATCACGTTTTGATGGCGTACGTTATGGCTATCGCGCAGAAAATCCTGTGGACCTGATGGACCTGTACAAGCGTTCACGTTCAGAAGGTTTTGGTGCAGAAGTGCAACGCCGTATCCTGATTGGTACGTATGCCCTATCTGCAGGTTATTACGATGCTTACTATGTAAAAGCACAGAAAGTACGTCGCCTGATCCAGCAAGATTTCCTTAAAGCATTTGAATCGGTCGATGTCATTGCAGCACCTTCTGCGCCAACGACTGCCTATAAAATTGGTGCAGATTTAACGCCAGTTGAAATGTACCTGGGCGATATTTACACGCTTGCGGTAAATCTGGCAGGTCTTCCTGCGATTAACGCGCCTGTCGGTTTTGACCAAAATAACTTGCCAGTTGGCTTACAGCTGATTGGTAATTACTGGTCAGAATCTCAATTGTTGTCTGTGGTACACCAGTATCAACAGGCCACCGATTGGCATACAAAACGCGCTGCAATTGCTGAGGAGAACGCATAATGGCTCAAGCTCAAAAATCGGCTAAACCAAAATCCAACCTGATTGATGGTTGGGAAGTCGTTATTGGTATCGAGATTCACACTCAGCTTGCCACCAATACCAAAATTTTTTCAGGTTCATCGACTGTTTTCGGTAATGATCCAAACACGCAAGCCAGCCTGGTTGATTTGGCTATGCCGGGCGTATTACCGGTATTAAACAAAGAAGTGGTTGATCTTGCGATTCGCTTTGGTCTGGGTATCGATGCTTACATCGATCAGGCGTCTGTATTTGCGCGTAAAAACTACTTCTATCCGGACTCTCCAAAAGGCTATCAGATCAGCCAGATGGACAACCCGATTGTGGGCTTGGGTCATATCGACATCCAGCTTGAAGATGGCACGGTTAAACGCATTGGCGTAACCCGTGCGCACCTTGAGGAAGATGCAGGTAAATCGATTCATGACCAGTTCGAAGGTATGTCAGGCATTGACTTGAACCGTGCCGGTACGCCGCTGCTTGAAATCGTTTCTGAACCGGATATGCGTTCGGTTGAAGAAGCGGTTGCTTATATCAAGGCAATTCACACTTTAGTGCGCTGGTTAGGTATTTCTGACGGTAACATGGCGGAGGGTTCGTTCCGTTGTGACTGTAACGTGTCGTTACGTCGTCCGGGTCAACCGTTTGGTACACGTTGTGAATTGAAAAACCTGAACTCATTCCGTTTCATTGAACAAGCGATCAATGTTGAAATTGAACGTCAAATGGAAATTCTGGACTGGGATGGCACCATTGATCAGGAAACGCGTCTGTTCGACCCTGTGAAAATGGAAACGCGTTCAATGCGTTCTAAAGAAGAAGCGAACGATTACCGCTACTTCCCGGATCCTGACTTGTTGCCTGTGGTGATTCCAGATGCGCAAATCGAAGCGATTAAAGCGCAAATGCCTGAGCTGCCTGCTGCTCGTCGTGCGCGTTTCGTGGCTGACTTCGGTGTGACTGAGTATGATGCTCACGTACTGACCCTGACTCGTGAAATGTCAGAGTTTTACGAAGATGTGGTAAAAGCTGCTGGCGGCGCTGCACAAGGTAAAATTGCTGCAAACTGGGTAATGGGTGAATTCTCCGGTGCTTTAAACAAAGCTGGCCTAGACCTTGCCGACTCTCCTGTGTCGAGTGAGAAATTGGGCGGTATGATTGCGCGTATTGTCGACAACACTATTAGCGGTAAGATCGCGAAACAAGTGTTCGGCTTTATGTGGGAAGAAGGCAAAACTGCGGACGAAATCATTGCGGAAAAAGGCTTGAAACAGGAAACTGATACAGGCGCGATTGAAGCAATCATTAAAGAAGTGCTTGCTGCTAACGAGAAGATGGTTGAAGAGTATAAATCTGGTAAAGAGAAAGCTTTCAACGGTCTAGTTGGTCAAGTGATGAAAGCATCACGTGGTAAGGCTAACCCTGCTCAAGTGAATGAATTGATGAAGAAATTGATTGGTTAAGGCTGATTGATTTTGGAATAAAAAAACCCGCTTTAGAGCGGGTTTTTTCTTAAAGATATGCTTCTTTTAATAGAATATTTAAATAATCATAAAAATCATTTAGTCTTTTATAAATGACTTCTTTTTCATAGTCTGAAAAAACTTCTTTTAAATTGGGATTTCGATCTAAATTTATTTTTACACAGATGTTAGTAGGACTTATTAAGAAGATTCTTTTCAAAATTACTGTATTATCATCCTGATCCTTTTCATCTTCTTGCTTATCAATAGTAGCATTACCAATCCAACAAAACCTGAGTTGCATTGCTGCTGATTCAAGTTTTGTGATTATGTCCAATGTTGAGTTATTCAACTCATATAATTTTTTAATTTCATTACTGTCAACCCCTATATAAAAACCATCAGTTTCTAAAATTTTCATAATTTCCCAACGATAGTTTTCAAATTCATCAGACCATTTTTTCTCATTCGCTTTAAAAACAGCATCTTCTCGATTTCGAAGATTTTCAGCATTATCACTTAACCTATATTTCGCTGTAATTTCTCTTTGTTTGGATACGATGTTCTTTAATTCACCTAACATTTTTATTTTAGAGGTTTCAAATAACTGTCTTTTCCATAAATCAAATCCCAGTAAAACCGCAATAGGTGCCATAAATGCCCCAACACCTAAAAATATAGAAATAAGATCATATCTCGACCATTTAGCTACATCCTTACTATTTAACCCAAGATCTTCAGGATACAAACTACCTAAATAAAAATAGAGAATAGTTAATGCTAAAGTTAAAAAAATGTAGACTACAATAAAAATAGCAATTTTTTGCAAGAGCTTTTTAGGAAAAAACATACACCATACGAACCAGATTAAGTAAATTAGATCAGCAACTAAACATGTAAAATAATAAAGATATTTATTTGAAAAAAGTTCCAATTACAAATTTCCCCTCATTTAAATCTAAGAGCATAAACATCTAATTATTAGAGTAATTTTATATTATACGATTTAAAAATCCGCTTGTAATGTAAAAAATCTAGTTTAATCAAAGATCTTTTTTTCAAAAATAACTTTAACTTAAGAATGAAATACACCTAACCAAAACAACATATCCATCAAAAAAGTATCCTCAATTGCCAAACTTGAAGACTTAGGACGTATTCAGCTTTCAAAGTCTTTATTTATGCGTGACTTCCTCTATAGCGAAATCGCCAACTGGTACGGTGTACCCAACTTCCCCGATCATCCTGACATTGCTATTCGTACAGGTACGGAACTCTGTCAACAACTACTCGAACCACTCCAAGACAAGTTTGGACGTATCGCGATTCGTTCAGCCTATTGCTCGCCAAGCGTCAACCAACTCGGCAACGAAAAAGGACATAACTGCGCAAGTAACGAGAAAAACTTTGCCAGCCACATTTGGGACTATCCCGATGCAAAAGGTTATGGGGCAACGGCGTGTATTGTCATTCCATCATTTTTAGCACTGTATGAAAAAGATCAAGCCAATTGGCAAAAACTCGTCTTTTGGATTCATAATAATTTGAATTAAAACCACCTACAATTTTTCCCAAAACTTTGTGCATTTAATATTGGTTGGCATGAACAACCTGCACGCGAAATTTATAGTTATATTCAACCCAAAGGCTATTTGCTGCGTGGTGAAGCTGTGAATAAAGAATTTGAGAAATTTTATCCTGATTTATTGTAATCATTAATCCCCCCAAATCCCCCTTTTTCAAAGGAGGACTTGCCACGTCATCAATTGATACGCGTGGTTCCCTCTCCTGAGCAAGTTTTAAAGCACTGCTTTAAAATGAAGCGCAAGAAAGGATGAGGGCTAGGGAGAGGATTTTTTTAAATTAATACTCTTCTCTTAAATTTTCTAATTCAGTCGCACGTGCGGCAGTCGCTTCCATGTAACAACTATTGCTATTTACAGTTGCAATCGTCCCTCCATTCGGGTCGGCATAAAAATCGCAATTGGCATCACGATAGCGAATCCAGAGACGCTGAACCTCTTGAAGCTGTTTTTTACGGTTTGCATTCAGCGATGCCATCGTCTGTTTATAGGCATTATTTAACCGTGTATCTTGGCGATCTGTTTCGGCCGCAATACAATCCAGCATATTTACAGTAACGCCACCTGAGCGATCCATACAATTTGAGTATTGCCGACTCAAATCATTGTCCC
The DNA here is from genome assembly GCF_056857555.1 of Acinetobacter sp. L-24. Next base: position 164,331 of record NZ_JBSXNI010000043.1, read on the forward strand.
CTGCGTACAGCGCAGGAGGAAGTATAAACATACTTAAACCCAATAAAGCAGTGCGTTTGAACATAACAACCCCTATCTTTTCATTTATGTTATTCATAATAAATACCATAATTGAACCCTGGCACGCATGCATTCAATCAGTTATTTCCCTCTTAACTCACCCAACTTATTCCACACATCCGGTGTCAAGAAAGTGACCACCAGTTTATTTAAATCCACATAACGCAGCACACCTTTAAGCTGACTTTTCACTTCAGGATTTTCTAAAATTTCCTCACCGGTAATCCGTCCAAGTTCCTGAAAACTGTCACCCACCGCTTGTACGCCTTCCGCAGCAATTACCGCTTTGGTCTGTGCAGAACATTGCTCTACCAATATACGCTGCAATACTTGGGCTAAATTTTTATCCAGCTGGATTCTTTGTGCTTCATTCACATTACTGAATTTCTTCAATTCCGGATGTGCAGATAAGGCAACAAAGGTCCATTGCAGCACCGTTGTTTTATCTGCTGCCGTGGTGGATTTCACCAGACAGTTACTCAGCTGCTCGACGGTTGGCCCCGCAATAGCCATTTGGGTGGTAGCCATCAAGGCCATTGCCATTAATCCCCACCGAATTTTAGCTGTAAATCTGCGACGGATAACCTCAGTTTGGCGTGACATAAGCGAATCTCTTTTTTAACAATCAGCTACTTTGTATCATAGACTCGCACCTTGCCCGTGTTATTACTCTGTAATTTATGGCAATACACAAGCCACGGGCAAAAGACCGATATCTGATTAGGTGTATTGAGTGTAAATGTGAGTTTGAGATTAGAAATCCCCGTCTCTGTTCAGCATTTTTTAAGACGCCACTTTAAAAAAAAGGCGAGTGAAAGCATCCTCAGAATGTATTTTAAGGATTCTCGAAAGAGGATGGATTAAGAAGGAAAAAATAGTCCTACTTCACCTGCCTGAGCATATTCTTTGCTCCGGCATGATTATAATTATTGGCCAGGTTTTGCAAAATTTTTACCGCCTGACCTTTGGCATTGGAAAAACGGCTGCTATAACTCGGCACACTGGTTAAACAGCGTGCAACCAGCATCCCTGATTCAGTATAGACACGTGTTCCCTCTGTGCCCTGCAATTTGCCATAGTTATAGGCACGCTGGGCGTTGTTACATGCATTATTCAGATTCTTGCCACTGTTAATATCACGTCGCGCTGCCACATAAATCTTCATCTGATTTTGTTGCGGTGTTTCTGCTACCGCAGCTCGAGCTGATGCCGCTGCTAGCTGCTTTTTCTCTGCTTCTTTTTTCTCTAACTCTTTTCTTTCTAATTCCTTTCGCTCTAATTCTTTCTTCTCCAGTTCTTTACGTGCTGATTCCTTCAGCTCATTTGTCGTCTTTGCGGCAGGAGTCTTAGGAGGAGTCGTAGTTTTTATCGATGCAGGTTTGGTTTGCTCCAAAGCAACCCTGGCTTTAGTTGGACGATAAAAGTTTTTTGCTTGAGAAGGACTCATGACCTGGGTGAATAGTCGAACACTACGTGTCTGGCTAGATTTATCAACTTGTCGTTCAGAAGTTGGCTCAATCGAGACAATCCAGCTTTCAGTCAGGTCATCCATACGACACTGATAGGCACCACTACCTTGTACAACACCCCGATTGGCACTCAGGCGTTTACGCTGGGCAACATCTGCCACTGCACTAAAATTACTTTTATACAGCAGTGAAAATTTACCACCCTGTTCATGACAATATTGCGTCAGTATCGAACGCGGATACATGGCCTGAGTCGTGTTATTTTTCTGAGCTTGTCCCCAAAGATAAACATAATCTTTTGCACTACCATCACGTTGATTCAAAGCCCGTTTGGCAATTAGTTCTTCCGGACTGGCAAAAGGATGTAACACCTCTGATTTCAACCGATTCACGCTATTACATCCAGCTAAAGCTGCTGCCCCTATTATTAGAATTATTACTTTTAGCTTCACAGCAAATATCTCAACCCCAAAATCCCGTATAACATAGCTTAAATAGCACAAAACAACAAACACAAGATATTGATAACTATAATATTTAAATGGTAAAAAGGCACATATCAGCCTCAACTTTGCTGATTATGCCAAGCTTCATGTGATAAAAATTGACACAAGTATCATTTTTAAGCCAGATCAAATAACAAACAATTTCATTCAGGACTCAAGAAAAAGATAGAAAAAACACATAAAAAACCGAAGAAGGCGGTGAGTCCTTCTCCGGCGGCTTATTCAGGGAACGCTACAGACCTTTATTATAATGGGTAATAAATTTACCTTTTATCCGCTATAACATTGCCTGAACAAGATCAGCATAAGAATAATTTCCTCAACGTACATTTGTTATTTTTATACGTCAAACCACCGGAAATTAAACGCCATCTTGGCTGGCCCTTAGGATTTTAGACAAGAAAAAAATATCTGAATACCCCAATATTGGGAGGTTCTGACACGATTTACCCAAGTCATCTGACCAACGGTCAGATCGATATTTTCCATTGGATTTTGTAAATTAACTCGCCCTAAAAAAAGCCAAACCTAAAACTGTTTGGCTAATAAAGCAGGATAATAATATGAGAAAAAATTAATCAATATGTGATTCAAATGCTTTCAACCGTTTATAGATCGACATCAGTTCAATAATCGTCGGCCAAGACAGAATCAGATACTGGAAAGATTCCCGTACTTTGCCAAATACATTCAGGATTTGCATCATCAAACCAAGAGTAATTGCCCCTGCTGCAATACTTGGAAACAGAATAAATAATCCGTAAATATTGTCTAACTGCAAGTACCAGATCCGAACCATGTTGAAATAAGCATAGTGAAAATACAACCGGAAATAATTCCAGCGTACCCGGCTAAACAGTTCTTGTAATGTCAGCGGATGTGCGCGATCAGCATAGTCTTCGCCATAGACCAGCTCTTTACGATAGGCTGCCTCAACTTTCTGGTTATTGAACTCCAGTCCGGGCAATTTCATTCCCACGACCATTAAAATGACCGTACCCAATACCGCCCAGCCGATCGAGGCCCACATTAAAGCATGCGGTATTTCCCCTACAATCGGTAAAACTTTCACATGACTAGAGAGCTGATATAAGATCGGCAGGAATGCCATCAGCAACATCAGCGCTTCGATCAAGGAAACACTTAACTGCTCCGTGGTTTTGGCAAAGCGCATGGTATCTTCCTGGATACGTTGTGATGCACCTTCAATATGACGTAACTGCTCCCAATGTGCGGTGTAATAATCATTCATCGCGGTACGCCAGCGGAAGACATAATGGCTGACAAAAAACAGGTTAAATACCGCTAAAGTGACATAAACCATCGCAATATAAATAAAGGTTAATGCGCCTTGATACAGCAATGAAACATCCCCACCACCCTTAGTGAGCATTTGTTGAATCTGATCATAAAACGGGCTATACCATTCGTTTAATACGACATTGACCTGTACCCCGAACCAGATATTAAACAGAATAAATGCCGAGCCCCAGACCGACCAGCGCTGCCATCGGTGTCTGGCTTTCCATTGCCAGAACAGCGCAAATATCGTAGTTGCAATGAAATACCAGAGATAGAACCAGATAAATTGAGCTGACCAGAAACGCCCGATACCGATTGTAAGCTTTTCATCAAAATAACCTTCAGGAAAACCCAGATAGGTTCCCCATCCTGATCCGCCACTATGCCAAAGCACAAGATTAATGATAAACCACAAAATCAGGCTGCTAAAAAACCAGACGGGTTGCGGGAAAAATGACTTAAACATGCCGACCCAATTCTCCTTATATCTCTTGGTCATTCAAATGACGCATAGTTTATTCTTATTTTAGATTTTTACTGTTATAAAGCATTAATTTTCAATTTAGTGTAAAAAAGGATAGAAAGATATCGAGTCTATAGAAACTTATTTTTATCATTCAGCTCTGCGTTATGATTTTCCTTATATTCTCGATTTTTATCATTCAGCCGAGCGATATCAAAAAACAGAAAAATCATCATGTTTTTGACCTTTCGTTATTTTGATAGACTTTTTTATGCTTGTTATCTGTCGGGTTTATGTAAAAGAACTTCATGCTTCTGAGCACTGCGAGTATAGGATGAAAATCAGGCATACTGCATGTCTTCTAGGTATCTTTTATCTAAATAGAGCACCTCTCCCTATTTGAATAAGTCATTGATCAAGTTCTCAGTTTTTGAAGAAACAGTTAAATTTTCAAAAATCATGCTATGATTTAATTATCGAAAAGTAATCTTATTTTGGAAAAAACTATGGAAAGTTCAGTAATTGAATTACTTAAACCGGTGACTCTACAAAAAGAAAACTGCGACCCTATTATTTTTGAAGCAGGTACTGTTTTGAAAGTGGTGATGCAGACTCCAACCAGTCTTCTGGTCAGTAATGATGATGATTTTAACTTTACCATTCCTCTAAAAGACGAAAATGAAGTGTGGCGAGAAATCTGAGTATTTTTCTCTTATGCAAATAGATGGGTTGTATCTGAGTTGGGTTTCTTAACTTATAGGATACGACCCTTAGCTTTTCTCCACTTTGATTGCTCTTTTATTATTTTTTCAAAAAATTATTTCTTTCCTCTTCTGTCATCATTTACTGATTTTAAATTGGCTCATATCCATTTGAGCAAAAAATTCTGTTTAATTGAAACATCATTTAGTTTTGTAACCTATGTAAGATCACTAATGATCTGTTTTCGGTCTTTTGTATCTACTCTGTCCTTGCGATGACACCTTTACATCTCTTCTCTCTGTTTAGCTCAACTTCATCTAATACCTACGCTTCGATTCAAAAAAAGAATATTCAAGTTATTTTCAGAGTTTAGTCATAGAACTGGCGTTCATCTTTCTTCGATTTTTTATCCTCTGATAAAATTTATCAATAAGAATTAAAAAATAATCTGAGATGCTAAATTAAGAGGCTGTTTAAATTGTATAGCTCTGCAATTGGTCCCAAGAAAATTTGATAATACGAAATTTCCCTCTAGCCAATATTAGTATTTTTTCTTTTAAGACAGCTTAGCTAATTTTAAAAATTATTAATTTTCATAAACTTAAGTTAAATATTTTAATTATATATACCTGATTTATAAATTTATTTAGATTATTCTATTTAAAAAGATCTCAAAATTACATCTCCCCATATATTTAAAAAATAAAATACAAATTAATAATAAATACTATATTCTGAAAAATTAATTACAAAATACACATTCAAAAATAAAGATTAAATAATAAATCTTATTATGTAAAATCCTGAAAAACAATCAATCCAAGAAAATCTTAAAATATAAAATCCTCATAATTTATTTTTAAAATTTATTAACAATACTGGATTTCTACCAAAATATTTCTAAATCTTACAAAGTAACTGTACTTGTTAAAAGTGTTTCGTTTCTGCACTTAAAGCCAGTCTGTTAAATGAAATATGTTATAAATTTAATCAAAGCAATGACCATTCAGGTAATTCTAACTTTTAAATCAATTTAACTTCAGAGGCTTAGGTAGTATTTATGTCGACTCTAAAAGAAGATCAAGACCTAGAAGATTCACTTGCTACATCTTCTTATATATTACCTCAAGTGATTTTAAATCAGCTCAAACCTATCATTTATTCTCACAAACTTGTTTTATTTCTTGATATTGATGGAACCATTTCTGAATTCCACCCAGATCCAGCAAAAAGTATAATTAAGAGCGGAACCTTAAATACCTTAAAAGAGTTACAACAATATATTCAGCTAATATTAGTGACCGGTCGCTCAATTGCACAAGCCCAAAAAATTATTTATCCATTTGACTGGAATATTGCCGGTTCTCACGGTCTGGAATTAAGCTATCAATCGCGTTTAAGCAAGTTAATTGATTTAAATCCTGAACAGTTTGAATTATTAAAAAATTATATTACAGAACATAGTAATAATATTCCTCAGACTCGAATAGAAATTAAAGACTATTCAGTCGCCCTGCATTTTCGTGAACATCCCTATTTAGAGCATCAAGTGCATGCATTTGCCTTGAATTGTCTTACTCATTTTCAGGATTTTGAACTTAAGGCTGGAAAGTTTGTATTTGAACTGGTGCCCAAAGGTGCAAATAAAGGTTCAGCCATCCAACAAATCATTCAGCAATATCACTTAAGTGATCATTACCCCATTTTTATCGGAGATGACCTGACCGACGAAGCCGGTTTTCAAGTCATCAACACATTCAAAGGCTGCTCTATCAAAGTCGGTACAGGCAACACCGTGGCACAACATCGCCTCGAAAACGTGACTCAAGTACAGGCTTTTCTAGCGGAATTCTTAGAAATATTGAAAGCACAACAACAATTATTATTGGAGAAATTACATGTCGAAACTCATAGTGTTATCAAATCGTGTAAATCTACCTAAGTCAGACAATACACAGGCAGGTGGATTAGCGGTGGCATTGCAGGATGCTTTGCAGGATATAGGCGGTATCTGGGTTGGCTGGAATGGATCCCGAGTTGACCAGATGAAAGAGCAGAAGTTTCAAATCCTGAAGCATCAAAATGTTGAATATCACACGAGTCCATTGACTGAATCCCAATATCAAGGTTTTTATTGTGGTTTTGCCAACAATGCATTATGGCCACTGATGCACGATCAGCATCAACTTGTAGATTATCAGCCGCAGGATTTTAAGATCTATCAGGATGTCAATTTACGCTTTGCCAAGCACCTGAAACAGGTAGCATCTCCACATGATATTATCTGGATCCATGATTATCATTTTTTAAGCGTGGCGCATTATTGCCGTAAACTGGGCATGCGTAACCGTATTGGCTTTTTCCTGCATATTCCCTTTCCTGAACTAAGGCTCTGGCAGACTTTAGCCGCCCATCGCGATCTGGCACATCATTTGGCCAACTACGATGTACTGGGTTTACAGACCTCTCGCGATCAGGAAAACTGTTTAAATTTCCTTGAACAAACCTTAAAAGTGCAGCATCGTCACAATGAAATCCTGAATTATCAATCTCGAAAGATTCATGTGAAATGCTATCCGATTGGTGTGCATCCTGTGCAACTACAGAATCAGGCCTCAGATAGTCATCTGGAAAAGCTTCCCTTTGATCTGGAGACAGTGCAGCCTTATAAAACCATCATTTCAGTTGACCGGATTGATTATAGTAAAGGCTTATTGGAGAAAATCGGATCGTTGCAGAGCTTGCTGGAAGATCAACCGGAGTTTAAAAATCAATTCCAGCAATTACAAATTGCCTGCCCATGCCGACTGGATGTAAAAACCTATAAGAACCTGTATACGCAATTTAAATCTGCCGTGCATGAACTCAATAGCCAGCATGGCACAGCGGACTGGTTACCTTTCGATTGCAGCTATGATACTTTGGGCCATGAGGCATTGATGCAACTATATCGTAAGGCAGATATTTGCTGGGTAAATTCGATCCGGGATGGTATGAATCTGGTCGCCAAGGAATATATTGCTGCACAGGATCCTTTAGATCCGGGTGTCTTGATTCTATCTAAATATGCCGGTGCTGCTGAACAAATGAAAGAAGCCTTACTGGTCGATCCTTATGAGCATGACAGTATGGCTAAAGCTTTGAAGAAGGCGCTGCGCATGTCTAAATCAGAACGTTTAGAGCGCTATCGTTATTTAAGCCAAGGCTTGAAAAATTTCGATATTATTCGCTGGCGTGATCAGTTTATTACTGACCTGAAAAACTCACAAAGCTTGCGGATCTATCGTCCGGTGGCTGCAGGAGTTTCAAACCAGTTCAGTATGCATGCCTAAATTTTTAAGTAAAAAAAAACACCAGCATTAAGCTGGTGTTTCGTTTTGAAGAGGAGCCACAATCTCTTCGCTTTGTTGTACTTCGCTTGGGTCTGCAGTGAGATGATTCAAAATCACAATACTCAATAGACCAATCGCAATGACGCTAAATACTAAGCTCAATCCGATGATTTCACTGCCGAAGCCGACCAATGCTGGCCCAATCAACGAACCTGTATAAGCAAATACCGATACATAAGACAATGCCACATGTGAAGCCAAAGTTTTCTGACGTCCTGCACGGGAAAACATCAGCGGTACAATGTTGGCACTACCTAAACCTAAAATCGCATAGCCGACCAACACCACTTGCCAGACTGGCGCAAAGACTACGGTTAATAAACCGGTTGCAGCCAAGAGTGCGCTTAACAGAATCGTATTTTTTTCACCAAACTGCTGAATAATCAGGTGTCCACTAAAACGCCCCAGTACCATCAAACCAGCAAAGAAACTATAAGCCAGACCGGTTTGCGCCGCAGGCAGGCTGAACTCAGTAGCAAGATAAATACCACTCCAGTCCATAGCTGCACCTTCCGAAAGGAAAGCCACAAAACAGATCAGACCAATACCTAAAATTGCCCAGGTCGGTGCTGCTTTTTTCGCAGGTTGTTCTGATGATGTTTCTTCTACCGCCGTTTTTGGCTCAGCGCCCAAGCTCAAAGGAACAGCAAATAAGGCAATAAGCAGCAAAATCACACTGACAATCACCGCACCAGTTAAAGGCGCCAAGCCAAAACCCATTAACATGGTCATGCCCAGTACGCCTGCCAGACCACCTAAACTACACACCCCATGAAAACCCGACATTAAACTTTTACCGAGTTTTTTCTCAATCTGTGCAGCCTGAATATTGACAGTCACGCCCAAAGCCCCGGCACTGGCACCAAAGAAAAACAGGCTGATGGCCATCATTAAATGATTCGGACTATAAGCCAGAGCAGGCAGAATGAACAAAAATGCACTGAGAATTACGGCTAAAACAGTACGGCAACCTAAGGCATTGGCCAGTCGGCCGGCCAGTGGCATCGCCAACATTGAACCAATCCCGGCACACAGCAATAACAGGCCAAAATCAGCATGATTTAATAACAGGCGCTGCTGTGCATATGGAATTAAGGGTGCCCAAGCCGCAGTACTAAAGCCCAAGCTAAAGAAGCATAACGCAGTCGCTATTTTCTGCCATAGATATGGTGATGGAGACTGAATTCGAGAAAGCAGTGTTTGATTGAACATTGTATTACCAAAAAAGAAGGCTCAGGCATCCATTACCGATCATCCATAGAAAAACCCCACAGACTTATAGCTAGAATGTATAAGTTTGCGGGGCTGAATTTGCGTGAATTATAAACAGAATAAATTTAAATGGAATAGTTTTTAGACACTAATTTTAAGATTTTTTACAAGTATCTGATTGTATAAAATTTATAGTTTTATGCTTTTATTTGCATAGGCTGATCGGTTTTTTCGCGGCCTGCTTAAGCTCAAGTTTTTGTAGAAAATGTGCAAAACCTGCAGCAATTTTTGAGCTAAGACGACTGCTAGTGGTGACTCTCAGCTGATTCGACCAGACAATCTGCGCGTCAGCTTTTTCTAAACGACGGATGAAATCGACATCTTCATGACAGTCCAGTTGCTGAAACCCATTGACCTGTATATAAGCCGAAGCTTTAAAACACAGGTTTGCGCCATGAACATGCCGATGTCCCATGCTGTCCTGATAATGTCGGAGATAAGCCTGACGGGTTTTCCGGCTTAAATGATCCCATTGATCCAGCTCGACCACACCACAAATCGCATCGGTGGGTTGATGCTGTAACATCATCTGAAACCAGTCACACTGTACGAATGAATCGGCATCGGTACAGCAAATCCAGTCACAGCCCTGCTCGATCATCTGCTGAATCCCCAAATGGCGTGCCTTGCCCACATTCCGGAAGTCGCAACTGATGGCTGGAATACCCATTTGCTGAACTTTAAGTGCGGTGCTATCGGTACAATGGTCCAGAACCACAAGAATCTGGATTTCAGGAAGATTTTCTATTGTTTTAAAATATTGAAAAAAATAAGTTTGTGCTGATTTTAAGGCTAACAGACAGCGTTCAATATAGGCTTCTTCATTACAGGCCGGAATCACCACACCGATTTTTTTCATCTTAAGCCCTCCTGCTCTGCTACGGATTGCGCTGAATTCAGCCAGAGATCTATCAAAAAATCGGAATCCTGCAAACTTAAACGATGGGAATAGTTTAAATGCGCTTTGAGATACTGATGGACATCTTCACCATTTAGGCTAAATCCCGAGATTGGCGCGCGCCAATGACAACTCAAGATACATCCGCCCGGTTCCAGTGCAGTATGCAACCATGTCAGCACCTGTTGCAGAGCAATCGGGTTCAGATAATATAAAATCTCACTGACGACAATGAGCTGAAATTTCTGTTTGGGCAAGTCATCTGGCACGACACGCTGTAACACCTGCACATGTGAATAATCTTGTAAACGCTGCTGCGCTAACTGGATCGCAGTATCATTGGCATCCAGACACATTAAGCTATTTGTCCGCTGTGCCAGTTCCTGACTGAAGATGCCGTTACTGCAACCAATTTCAATCGCAGAGTCAAATTGCAAGCTCGGCAAGACCGCCAGACAAATCTGCCGTTTGCGCTGTTCATACCAACGCTGTTCATATTGCCAGGGATCTCCCTGATTCAGTGCATATAACGCATCGAAATATTCCTGATCATAGGCTGCTTTACTGTTCATACAGATACACCTCCCAGGGCTGTAAAATACGTTGCAATGCCTGCTCTGGCAGAATCGGTGATTGTTCAATAGTAGGGTCAAGCTCGATCTGGCTCTTAAAACACCGCGCAGCTCGAGACTTATATTGTAATTCTTCCTCAGTTAATTTGAGTTGATGAGCGACGGTCCAGGGAATTCTGGTATCTCCAGGTGTTGCCCAATGCCATGCCCAAATCAAGACCTGAATACAGGGCAAATGAAGTTCAGTGGCCAGCTGCTGTGTGACCTGCCCCGTAATTTCATGATCTGGATGTCCATCATGAACAAATGTGCTAATTAACACATCATTCGGTTGCAGATAAGATTGCAGATGCTGTTGCAACACATCCCGCTGTTCGGCCACCTTGCCATCTTGAATATCTAAAGCGATCCGCAAGATATTCTGTTTTAAAGGTAACTCTTCTAAAGCTGCTCGCGTTTCAGCAGGACGAATCTGGTTCAACTCTTCGGGAGTATACAGACTAGAGCCGGGATGACTGGCTGTCCCATTGGTAACGGCAAAAAGTATGATCTGATAGCCAAGTTTGTCCAGACGCTGAATCAGGCCTCCACAGCCCAAAATTTCATCATCAGGATGAGGGGCAATGATGCAGACTCTGGCATCTAGAGGAATAACCTTAGGAATATCAAATTCCGGCATCTGTTGCAGGATCTGACAGGAACGCCATTCTTCAAGTCTTGTGCCTTCACCATGGATGACACGATCCCCTACAATCTCATGTCTTATAACGTCCATAATTGTTCCTCCTGTGCAGTCAGCTCGCCAATCCGCTCCAAGTCAAATGCAGCATGACTTTGACGAATAAATACCGGAAGATCTGCTGCAAGCCGAGCGAAATGCGGATGCTCACAATACGGCCCAGCACCAAGTGCCTTACCTACATGAGTTAGTACATTTAAGGCAGTCGCTTCCACCTGAGCACGTAGGCTACGAATCTTTAACTCATGTGCGTGTTGCGGTTGCTGATCAATCAATGCAGCAACTTGATAAAATAAGGACTGTGTCGCTAAAAGCTCCCGACTAATTTCACCGAGATACATGGCCTTATAGGCATGCGGTTTTAACAATACTGCCTGTCTTAAATATTCAGCCAAACGCACGGTTGCGCCATACCAGCACGCGGCCACACCTGCGGCGCCATGCCAGAATCCGGGCCGATCCAGATAGGCATTTGGAGCTGCGACTTTTTCCACCTCAACATGATCCAGTTCCAGCCGGGCAGTCAAGGTATGCTGCATGCCCACTGCCTGCCAGGCATCCTGATGATGCTGAATGCCTTCTTGCGACAAATCTAGAATCAGTAATTGTGAATATTGCTGCTCATCACGGTGAGTCAGCAGACCGTGTTGCACCCAGACCGATGCAGAACACCAAGGCTTAATTCCGCTTAGCTTTCCTGCTTGCAATGTTAAAGGTTTGGGGCCACCTTCTGCTGCCCATACTGCCCATAAGCCTTTTTGTTCTACCGGAATATTCAGTTCATGCAGAATAGCTAAAGCATCTAAATGCGATTCATAGAGTTTACCCAGACTCAGATTGCTGGCTGAAACCTGGCTGAGTATCTGCCAGCGTTTTAAGGTCGCTCCGGAAGCGGGATAAGGCACCTGTTCGGAAATCGCCACCAGTTCCATTAAAGTGTGCTGAATTTTTTCTTGTAGCTCCAGAGGAGAATTTTCAAATCTTTGTAATATTGAACCGAGGTTCATGCATGCGGTTCCTCATAAAATACGGATAATGTTGTTGTGTTTTTAAAGTCAGTTAATGAGAAAGCTTGCGCATTTGTTTTAAACGTGTGGTCAGCCCTAGTACCTTACGCCGTGCATTAATCTCTTCTTCATTGAAACAGAGTTGCTGCATTAGTTCAGCTAAAGGCAAATGATTATGTTCAATGAGATAAATGTCCTGTTCTCTGCTCCATTTGGCTTGCTGTGCTTGTGCTAACAACTTTTTGACGTCCGGTCTCACCATCTCTTCATCCATTTTGAAACCATGAGGATAGAAGCCGGAGCCTCTATCCTCTAACATAAATTGGATCGTTTAGGCAGGAATTGCTTCCGCAATCGCTTCACGCGCCCAGACACGATGGTTCAGGATCAAAGTCTTGAAGCTATCTTGTACTGCTTCAAACTGTCCGTTTGCCAGAGTTCCTTCATCGCTAACCAAGCGCAGATCCTCAATCAGCTTGCCTTTATCGCCCAGGAACACAATCGGTTTTAAATGCTTGTAGGCTTCCAGCAGATAATGAGTCGCCACACCGTCTTTCATTACCACATCGTAATTATCACCGTCAGCAATCACCACGGCATCATAGGCAATGGATGGTTCTGCTTTTTGCATACCATCGGAAGGAATCACCTCGCCTTGCTGACCCAGTACCGGGCCCGGTTTTGGGGTCAGTACATCGACCACAGCCCCTTCTGATTCTGCCCAAGCTTGAACAGCTTTGATACTGGCCTCATTGGCCTTGTCGTGCACCAATAGCGCAATTTTGCGTGCCTTAATATCTTCAGGTTTAAATGCCTCAAAAGATAAACGTGGTGAAACCTGCACCTCTGGCAATTTTGCCGCCTTTTTCTCTGCCGGAATTTCAATACCCAATTGGTCAGCAACCTGCTGTGCCAAGTCCAGATCGATATTGCAGAGCACTTCAAGTACTTCACGTTCACGAATATATTTGCGCTCCACCTTGCTCAGCTCGAAGACATAGGCATCGACAATATGCTTTTGCTCATGCGGCGTCTGGCTGCGATAGAAAAGACGAGGCTGACTAAAGTGATCACTGAATGATTCGCTACGCTGACGGATCTTGTGTCCATCAATACGTTCCTGATAGCTTTCAAAACCACCGCCTTGTGCTGCTGGCGGGGTTTCAGCCGGCCAGTTATTGTCAATCGAGTTCGGCTCATAACTGGCTTGACCAGTATGTACAATACGCTGATGTAAACCATCACGCTGGTTATTGTGGAATGGACAAACCGGCTTGTTGATTGGAATCTGGTGGAAATTTGGACCACCTAAACGGCTAAGCTGGGTATCGGTATAGGAAAACAGACGTGCTTGTAATAATGGATCATTGGTAAAATCCAGTCCTGGCACAATATGTCCCGGACAGAATGCTACCTGCTCGGTTTCACCGAAGAAATAATCAACATTACGGTTCAGTACCATTCTGCCAATCGGTGTCACCGGCACCAGTTCTTCCGGAATAATTTTGGTCGGATCCAGCAAGTCGAAGTCGTACTTCATTTCATCTTCTTCTGGAACGACCTGTACACCCAGTTCCCATTCCGGATAGTTACCGGAGGCAATCGCTTCATATAAGTCACGACGATGGAAATCCGGATCTTTACCCGCCAGTTTTTGTGCTTCATCCCAGACCAGTTGGGCTAGACCCTGTTTTGGCGTCCAGTGGAATTTAACAAAAACCGCTTTATTCTCGGCATTGATAAAACGGAAAGTATGTACACCAAAGCCTTGAATGGCTCTTAAATTACGCGGAATACCCCGATCCGACATGGCCCACATCACCGCATGTGCAGATTCAGGCACTAAAGAAACAAAATCCCAGAAAGTATCATGTGCAGATGCACCGGTAGGAATCTCGGTCTGAGGTTCAGGCTTAACCGCATGTACAAAATCCGGGAACTTGATCCCATCCTGAATAAAGAATACCGGCGCATCATTTGCCACTAGATCAAAGTTACCTTCATCCGTATAAAACTTGGTCGCAAAACCACGAATATCACGTACCGTATCTGCTGAACCACGCGGGCCCTGTACGGTAGAAAAACGCACAAATACTGGCGTTTGCACATTGGTATTGGTCAGGAAGCCTGCCTTGGTCAGTTTTTCATTACCCGGATAAGCCTCAAAATAGCCATGTGCGCCGACACCACGGGCATGCACAATACGTTCTGGAATTCGCTCATGGTCAAAATGGGTAATTTTTTCCCGGAGAATAAAATCTTCGATCAAGGTCGCACCGCGAACGCCTGCCTTGAGACTGTTCTGGTTATCGGAAATTTTAACCCCTTGATTGGTAGTGAGTGCCTGTTCGGTCGCATCACTGCGATATGCGTCGAGCTGTTCACTTTTTTTATTGGTATTTTGTTTGTCTAAACCGTCTTTACCAGTCGCGGGGCTATTGGCCTTAATTTTCATGATGTATTCCTTGCTGAGCTTGAGTTTAGTTCAGATATTTTTGGTCTATCTCAAAGTCGCTTGAGCTTATATATTGCATGGCTTACCGAATCAAAATCATCCCGCAAGTCAATCTGCTACAGCCGATCCTGTATCAGCCTCACATTTCTTCTGAATATGCTGACTCGAAGCATTTTTGCTCTTCTGGGAATATTGTTATTGGTTTCGCCTGTGTCCTAACATAACTGCATTTGAGAAAGAGATTTATTATTGTTTGTAGTGCCTTGTTTAATTAAGGCAGCATTGTGTTATTTTTTATAAATTTCGGGTTTATTTATGATTTAAATTTTTATCTAAGTTATTTATTTAAAATAAAATATTAAAATTTCACAGAGATATTTCGAAATAAAGATTCAGTATGGTGATATGTGATCTTGCTCACAAATAAGCGTCATAACCCAAAACGATGTTTCAATCCTGAAATGATTAGGACTTTTTAGAAGTTCAATTTGCTATGAGAAATTAACGTGCTACCGCTGAAGTATAGTCAAAATTTGACAGATTTAAATAGTTACAATCTCGCGTCCTGCTTATACATAATGACTAAACTTCCTGCCTTTATATTGAACTAATATCTATAACTTATAACCACTTAAATCTCTTAGCCTGTTAGATCAAATACAAAGTCATAGAGATCATTTCATCTCTTGGCTCGGGCTTCAGATACATCCGACTTTATTTTAATACACAGTATCGCGTTAATTTTGAAGGAGTAAGAGCATGGCCTCTTCTAAAAAAGAATCTAAAGCAATGAAAATTGATATCGGGATTTCGCATGATGATCGCGCCAAAATTGTCGATGGTTTATCCAGACTTTTAGCAGACAGTTATACCCTGTATTTGATGACCCATAATTTCCACTGGAATGTCACCGGCCCCCAGTTCAACAGCCTGCACAACATG
Organism: Acinetobacter sp. L-24; assembly: GCF_056857555.1. Next base: position 180,110 of record NZ_JBSXNI010000043.1, read on the forward strand.
TTTATGACTCAATATACCGAGCAATGGAATGCGTTGGACATCATTGCTGAACGTATTCGTGCTCTAGGTTTTGCAGCACCCGGCACTTATAAACAGTTTGTAAAACTCACCTCCATTAAAGAAGTCGAAGGTGTACCTAAAGCTGAAGAAATGATACGTTTACTGGTAGATGCACATGAAACTGTGGCACGTACCGCCAGAAGTATTTTTTCGATCATTGAAGAAGCCAATGATCAGCCGACTGCTGACATTCTCACGCAAAGACTGGAAGTACACGAAAAAACTGCCTGGATGCTGAGAAGTAATCTGGAATAATAAAACCGGATCAAATCTTTGAGAGCAGGCTACCCACAGGATGAAGCGGAAACTTGCGGTAGTGCCATTAAAGTTCGGCTTCATCCTGACGCTTTGATTAGATATGATTTACCGGTGCTCAATGGTTAGATCAAGCTAAAAAACAGAATCATTAAAATTAAACCGTCAAAATTTAAGGATGTAGGCAATCGCCTACATCCTTTTTTAACAAACAGATTGTTTACAGATTATTTCAATCTCATATATGGCTATCATTTTTTGAAAGCTATAAATCTGAAATATCTTTTCGATCGCTTCAAAAAATTAGCCCTCCTGGCTCCTTACAGTACAGCTTAATCTTGAGGAGAATTGCTCGAATCAATTTCAATCCGGCCATCGACCAGATTGATGGTACGATCACAAGTAGCGGACAGGCGCGGATCATGCGTGACCAAAAGTACGGCGCAGTCGCGTTCACGATGCACTTTACGAAACAGTTCAAACATATCAGCCGCGGTCTGGGTATCCAGATTACCTGTCGGTTCATCGGCCAATAATAATGCCGGCTCAGTAATCAAGGCCCGGGCAATCGCCACCCGCTGCTGCTGCCCTCCAGATAATTCATTCGGTTTACGTTCAGCAAATTTTTCCAGCCCTACTGCCGTCAATAAATCACGTGCACGTTGCATTGCCTGCTGATTCGGTTTGCCATGCGCCATCATTAAAGGCATGAGAATATTATCCAGTGCACTAAAGGCCTGAATCAGATGGTGAAACTGAAATACAAACCCGATGCTGTTACCGCGAAGCGCTGTACGATCGGTGTCATCCATCGCACTGGTAGGTTGTCCCAACAAATACAGCTCGCCACTCGTTGGTTTATCTAGCAGTCCCAGAATATTTAATAAGGTACTTTTACCAGAACCGGAAGGGCCAATGAGTGCAGCAAAGTCGTTGCGATCAATGCGCAGGTCAATGCCATGCAAGACCTCCACTTCATTGGGCTGGCCAATATTATAAGATTTTCGCAGCGCTTCCAGACGCAGAACTTCCTGAGATTGCTCAGACATGACGAATCGCCTCCACCGGATCGAGTGCCGCGGCCCGACGTGATGGCACTGCTGCCGCCAGTACGCCTGTTAATGTGGCCAACAATAGTGCCAATATCACCAGTTCAATCGAAATTGGAATATAGAATAATCCCGGCCCAAAATTATTAAATACCCATACCAGACCATAACTGACTATGCTGCCCAGCACTGAACCGAGCAAGCCAAAGATTGCACCCTGAAACAGAAAAACTCTCAGGATTTGCGATTGGGTTGCACCCGTCGCCCGCAAAATACCAATTTCCCGGGTGCGCTGCACCACACTGACGGACATGACGCTGGCAATCCCGAAAGCCACCGAAATTGCGACAAAGACAATAATCATATTGGTGGACAGGCTTTGTGCAGTAATGGCATTCATCAGTTGGGCATTGGTTTCAATCCAGCTTTCGGCTTTTAATGAGGTCAGGCGTCCGACTTGTGCTGCAACCTGGTCTGCTTCAAAAATATTGGCAATGGTCAGATCAATGACTGTTACTCCGCCTGGCAGGCCGAGTAAGGACTGCGCCTGCTTGAGATCCAGATAAACATAACGCGCATCCAGTTCGCGCACGCCCAGCTCAAAGATACCGGCAATATTCACCAAGGCACTGTTCTGTTGGCCAGTATCGAGTCGCAACTTGCTGCCGACCTGAACACCGAGGTCTTTGGCCAATTGACTGCCAATCAGTACATCATCCGCGCCGACCCGCAACTGGCCACTGATTAAATATTCTTTTAATGGAATGATCTGCTGATAACGTTCTAAATTCATCCCGACCAAGGCCACTGATTCGATCGCATCACCACGTTGTACAAAAGCTGGCCCCGACACCACCGGCGAGACGGAGGTCAGTACAGGCAACTGGTCTAGTGTTTCGGTAATCTGTTGCCAATTGTTAATCGAACGCAGGCGCTGTGCCCGTTTGTCTTCCTGCAATAATTGCACTGTTCCGGCGGGAGGTGACACAATCCGGTTGACTTCATCCGGTGACAGCAGACGAATATGAGCCTGTGTACCTAAGGTTCGTTCAACAATATTGGCTTGCAGCCCCTGAATCAACGCAGTGATAAAGACGATCACCGCTACGCCCACGGCAACCCCGATGGTGATCATGATGGACTGCGCGCGACCCTCGCGCAAAAAACTGACCGCGATTTTCCATTCGATCCAGAGCCGCCCGAATAAATTTTTCAATCGAAGTTCACCGGTAATTCATTTTTACTATTGGCCATATCAGCAGAATTCTGTAATGAACTCTGGTGTGGTTTTAAGCGAACTCTGGTGCCATCCTCCAATGAAGATTCGGCATCTACCAACACCTGATCACCCTCGCTCAACCCGGATTTCACTTCTGACATGGCCAGGCCACGCAAGCCCAAAGTAATCTGCTGACGCTGTATTTTTCCATCACGTACCATTAAGACCACGGCTTTATCTCCCTTGATACTGCTTAAAGCATCATTCGGAATAGCCAGAGCCCGTGCTCGTTTGGCCGTCTCGACATTCACCGATACCGTCATGTCCTGACGCAGAAAATCTGGCACGGGATTGACAGTAAGTCTGACTTCTACCGTACCTCGCTGTGGGTCGATACTTGGTGCAATAAAGTTAATCCGGGCCGGGAAAGACTGATCCGGATAGGCATCGCTAATCACGGTAGCATTTTGCTGTAAGGCCAGTTGCGGTAAATTCCGCTCATCCAGGGGTACCCGGATTTCTGTGTTCCCCGTTAATGCAATGGTAAATAAAGTCTGTCCTGGCTGAACCAGATCACCCGGTTCGACATCGCGTGTCAGCACTGTACCGGCGACTGCAGCCCGAATCTTAGTTTTGGCCAGTTGAGCCTGTGCCACCGCCAGCTGTTCCCGAAGCAATGCTTCTTCGACTTGACCCGCAGCCAATGCTGTTGCTTTTACCCGGGCTGTCTCATAATTATTGCGCGCGACTCGTTCCGCTTCCACAGCCTGTTCGACTTCTTCCCTCGACAGGATGCCGGCTTCTGCATTACGTCTACGTGCTGCTTCTCGGCTGGCCTGCTCCAACTGGGCTTTGGCACTGGCCAGTTCTGCTGCAGCCTGTGGCCGTCGGCTGCTTGCCAATTCAGTCAATGCCAGCTCAGCCTGTCTGACTTGGGCCAGCAATTCATCCGACTTCAATACCACTAGCAGATCACCCGGTTTAACCTGATCGCCTTCCTGCACCAGACGTTGCAGAACCACAGCACTAATTTCACTGCCTACCTGGGCACGTGATACTGTCGCAACACGTCCGGTCGCAACAACATTTTGTACTAGCGGCATGGCACTCAGCGTATAACTGGGCACCACTGGCCCCTGCCACCAGCGAAATAGAGCAAACCCTACTGCCAGTAGCAATACGATAATGAGCAAAATTTTATAGCGGGCAGCGCGCAATGAAAATCTCCGGTTGATTCGTCTAATTTAAAATAAGAAAGTCAAAACTGTATTTATTTTTTCCCCTAAGGTTTAATTTACAACAAGTTTCTAATTGGAATTATAGGTATTTTATTGAGTTTGAAAAGAATGTTGAGTTCCTGTCCACTTTTATGAGCTAGCTTAAGTCGGTGTCAGTGAATTTAATCAATAACAGATCCAGACACGGGATCAGGTAACAGAAAATTGTATTAAATTTCTCTTGAGTTCAAGGAATGGGAGCTTTCATTAAAAAACAGGCTAGATCATGATAGAGCTCGCCTGTTCAATCGCTTGGGTGTTAATTGGATATTAGTTAAATGTTAGACCGTACGACGCAATGGCTGATCACGTTGCGCCAGACTTTTGCCCATCGGCACGAGTCGTCTATCAGGATCAATCTTTTGCCAAGGCAGATCATTCGGGTCTGCTTTCATGGCACCAGGCGCTTTCGCGACCAAAATGGCAGCAGCCATGTCCTGAAAATCTGCACGAAAATGTACCGAGCTTTTCACCACGATGATCGATTTATCTTGAGGCACAACACCAAAAATTCTAAACATATTACGATCGAGCAACTGGGCTTTGTAGGAACTGACTGCAATTTCAATACCATCTATTTCCAGTAATACACTCGGGCCGATATCCGCCTCGACGCCATGCATCATGGGCCCGCCATAGCTGAATTTCCCATCGCTATAGGCTTTGATTTTAAATTCAGCGCTAAATAGAGCATCCCCCGCAATACCTGATGTTCCACCCAGTTTCGCATAAAAATACTGACCAAGTTCAAGCTGATAGGCTTGCCGTACTACCACGGGATCTACGATGAGGCCAATCAGTGCATTTTTAACCTGATGCCGATGTAGCGCCGATAGCATCCCGGTCGTATTCGAATCACCACCGGCTCCCGGATTATCCTGAGTATCTGCAATCACCACGGGTCTGGTCGAATGATGCTGTTGATAAAGTTGAAGTGCCTGCAGCACGGCATGATCTGGTGATAAGAAATCTATATTCCAATGCGCTTCTTGTTGCAGCACATGGGCGATATAGCCTTGCATAGCCTGATCTAACTGCATAACGTTTTCACTATAGCCCCAGATACAACCGCCACATTCGGCAAAATCTGCTGCCGGAAAACCCGGCGTGAAATTCATCTGGACAGAATTATTTTGCTCTAGCTGTTCAAGTAAACTCATACAAGACTGGGTAGGTTCCAGCTCGGTACATTGTGCATTCAGCGCAATCAAAAACGGCAGCTTATACATTTTCTTGTGCAGCTTTTTACCCCGGAATATTTGATCCAGCAGTTGGGCACAGCGTTGTCCGGTTTGAGCCATATCTACATGCGGATAGGTCCGATAGCAAATCAGCACATCACTATGGGCAAACATCGCTTGCGTGACATTGGCATGGAAATCCAGACTGGCAATTACCGGAATATCCGGCCCAACTGCTTCACGAACCCGTCTTAACAATTCGCCTTCACCATCATCCACCTGTTCACTGACCATAGCACCATGCAGATCCAGATACACCGCATCTGCCGGATGCTGCTGGATGCTTGCAATAATTTCATCACAGATCCGCTGGTAAGTGTCCTGCTCTACATGCGCTGAAGGTGAAGTGCCCGCCCAGATCACCGGTAAAAGTTGATACCCGAATTGTTCCGCTTGTTGAATAAAACCACCAATCGGAATGTTCTGTTCCCGAAACTTCAGGATATCTGCGCCGCGGCTAAGCGGCGGAAATCCCCCACCCTGGACAAAATCGGCGTAGCTTGCTTTGGTCGGGGCAAAGGTATTGGTTTCATGTTGAAAGCTCGCAATGATGATTTTCTTCATATCCTGAATCCTTCCTATGCTACGTATTGATTATTTATCGACAATTAAGGCAGCGCGTGTTACTTGCTCGGGAACAACTTGCTTTTTCAGTCTGAAGGCATAAATCAGGAAAGCGCCACCGAGCATCATGATCACAGCAATCGTGAACCAGCCTGCCAGCATGGAACCGGTCATTGACTGTGCCATGCCCATAATATTTGGACTGACAAAACCACCGAGTAATCCGATATTGTTAATCAGGGCAATTCCGCCTGCTGCCGCACTACCGCTTAAGTATTTCGATGGAATTGACCAGAAAATGGTATAGGCACTAAACATAAAGGCCGTTGCGGTACAGATCGCAATAAAGGACAGCAGGAAATTCGCACTGATCACCGACAACATCAAGCTGACTCAGGCCAATACCGTCGGCACTACACAATGCCATTTCCGTTCCTGCCATTTGTCCGAGCTGCGGGCAAAAATGATCATGAAAATTGCACCGCATAAATATGGAATCGCCACCAGCCAACCAATCATCTGCAAATTTTGGATACCGCCCGACTTCAGTAAAGATGGTAGCCAGAAGCCAATCGCATAGATCCCACAGATAATGGTGAAGTAGGCCAAGGCCATGAAATAAATCCAGGGATCCTTTAATACCGCTTTAAAATTACTATGACCAGTGGCAGACTGATGTTGGGAAATTTCTTTCACCAATAAGGCTTTGTCCTCTTGAGACAGCCATTTTGCTTGTGAAGGATGATCGGTTAAATAAAAGTACGCTACGCAACCCAATAGCACGGTTGGCACAGCTTCTAATAAAAATAACCATTGCCAGCCAGAAAGATTATAAATCTGATGGAAAGTACTCATAATTTGCGTCGATAACGGCGCACCTAACATGCCAGCGAGCGGCCCAGCCAGCATAACAATCGCCATCACACGTGCCATGCGTGCACCGGAATACCAATAGGTCAGATAGAAAATCATGCCCGGGGCAAAACCGGCTTCGAATACACCCAACAAAAAGCGCAAGATATAAAACATTTGTGGGGTGGTGACAAACAGCATCGACATGGAGGTCAGGCCCCACAAAATCATGATACGGGTAATGGTTTTTCTGGCGCCGACTTTTTCAAAATACAGGTTGGTCGGCACTTCAAACAGCACATAACCTAAAAAGAATATGCCGGCTGCCATGCCATAAATTGCATCGTTAAAGCCCAGCTCCTGTTGCATTTGCAACTTGGCAAATCCGATATTGATCCGGTCCAGATAAGCAAAGAAATAACACAGCAATAAAAATGGCAGTAGCCGCCAGCTTACTTTCTTGTAAATCTGGTCTAACCGTTGTTGACGGGAGGTCATTAAATCCATCTAAAACTCCTTTTTATCTAGATCTTCTTATTGTTCAAAATCCATGTAAGCATGCTCCTGACTTGATAACAATGTAATTTATTCGGCATACTGATGCTTTTAAGGCATCAGAGTTTTTATGGACAGAAACTTGCAATTCCTTGCGCCACTGAACGGAATCAATGAAAAGCGTTTGCGTTATTTCTATACGGTGATGATGTTCGGTTCGATGCGCAAAGCGGCAGATATCCTGAATATTAAACAGTCCGCCATGAGCCGACAAATTCAACTCTTTGAATCTGAACTAAAAATAAACCTGTTCAAACGTAAGGGGCGGCATATTATTCCGACTGAAGCCGCCTATCTGGTACTTGAGTATTTTAAGGAAAATAAGAATCGTGAAAATGAATTATTTGACAGTTTATTTCAGCTGCAATCTTCTCAACTTGGCAAAGTGAACATTGTTTCAAGTGAAAGTTATATGCAACACATGATTTATGATGTACTTCGACATGTGCACCATAAATATCCAAATCTTGAAATCCAGTTAGAATTAATGAGTGCCCAGCATGTAGTACGACATATCGTGGACAGCCTAGCGCATATTGGACTTGCGTATAACCCCCATTTCATACAGACATCAGCACCATTGCCCATAAAACAGAACCTTTTATTCTAGCTGTTCCTGCCGATCATCCTCTTGCCAAGCTCAAGCATCGCATTTGCCTATCTGAAATTTCAGCCTATAAATTTGCCTTAATGCCTGTGGGGCATGGTTTTCGTCAGCTACTCGACAGTGAAATGGTGCGCTTACAAGTGAACCTGAATATTAGCCTGACCACCAATTCTATTTATGCCTTAAAAAATTATGTGGTGGCTGGACATGGGATTTCCGCCATGCGCTATGCAGATATCGCAGATGCAGTTAAAGAAGGTCAGGCCGTTGCCTTAACTATTGATTCCGAACTGTGCAACACGGCTCAAACCCAATTGATGGTACGTAAAAATACCCATTTGTCAGAGTCGAAGCATTTATTGATTGAGCGTATTCGCTCTAGTTTTGATTTGATTTTTTAAATCGCTTATAAAATTTAGGCAATAAAAAAGCCAATTAAATAAGCGGCTGATTTATAAAAAGAATTTTGGTGGAGGTGGGGTCAATTGAACTCAAAACCTAACTCACTAATTTTAAAACCATTTTATTGAATAAAAAAATTCATTGACCCAATTTTGACCCACGTCAGATTTAGTGTATTGAATCACTTATAAATCTTGTTCAAATACTAATTCAGGATTTGAAATGGTGTACTGATTTTAACATCCTTATAACCCAATAAAAATATTATGTTATAACATTGCTTTTTTATATTTATTTTTTTCATGTATCATTCAATAGTACAATATCAGAGATAAGGTTATGTTTGAAAATATTGATGCTTTAAAGAAAAAATTAGATCAGCATCGTCCCCTATCACCAGCAATAGTAAAAAATTTACAAGAAGACCTTATTGTACGATGGACTTATCATTCCAATGCTATTGAAGGAAATACGCTTACTCTTTTAGAAACTAAAGTCGTATTAGAAGGTATAACTGTCGGTGGGAAGGCATTAAGAGAACACTTCGAGGCAATTAACCATAGAAATGCCATTTATTACGTTGAAGATATTATTAGAAAAGAAGAGCCTTTTTCTGAATGGCAAATTCGTAATATCCATCAACTCATTCTAAAAAATATTGATGATGACAATGCAGGACGTTATCGTCAACAAAACGTATTGATTTCAGGTGCTACGACTACCCCACCCGACTATACACTGTTGAATGATAAAATGGCTCAGCTAGTTGATTGGTACAAATCAGAAGCACATAAGCTTCATCCAATTGAACGTGCGGCCAAAGTACATGCTGATTTTGTGGGTATTCATCCGTTCATTGATGGCAATGGACGCACATCACGTCTTTTGATGAATCTTGAATTATTAAAAGCTGGCTATCCGCCTTGTGTGATTACAGTTGAAAATCGATTGGCTTACTATGAAGCTTTGGATCAGTGGATGGCTTATGGAAAAACTGAACCATTTATCAACCTCGTTTCCGAAGCTGTACTAGAAGGATTTAAACCATATCAAGTTGTTTTAGGGATATAGAGCTTGTACTGTAGCTATCCAGCCATTAAATGGCTTTGTTGCACAAAAATTTAACACATAGAAATCCCCTAAGCGACTCAAATTTAAGTGGTAACTTGGGTGTGAGGTCGGCCTAACTCTGTGAATTTATTTAATACTGCTACACGTGCATGCATCTCATTGACTTGGCTTCGAAAGTTTCTCGAACTGAGTTTATCCCCCAATAATTTGATGCAATGCATCTTAGTTTCGACCAAACTTCGGCGATGATAGCCTGACCATTTTTTCCATAGTGTCCTGCCTAAACGTTTAAGTTAAAGCCATGAAAAGCTGTTTGAAATGCAATTTGGTAGCCTAATACACCACTACCTGCTATTGTTATATTCTTAAAATTCATTATATTATCCCTAATCAAACTAATACCATAATTCTTCAAGTTTGAACTACATTAATGTTCTTGAAGACTAGATTTGCAGAGGCCAATAATCCCATTCCACCTTATAAGGTAATTTAAAAGTGACATATTAACCACACTTATTGTGTAGTTGATTATGTTAATTTACTTGACTTTCAGAGCCTTTTTTAGCTTTTAGAGACAGTGCTACATATCTTGATTTTAAACATACCAATAATTTGTGTACTAAGTTTTAGGGATAGGCTTATTTAGCAATAAATATATCGCTAAATAAGCTCTTACAAACTGCTCTAGGCGATAGAATCATCCCCCAATAGAACCTTTCCATATTTCTCACGTAGGTCTTTTTTGACCATTTTTCCAGTACCACTAATAGGAATTGTATCCACAAAGATCACTTTGTCTGGAATTTGCCATTTCGCGATTTTATCTTGATAAAAATCAATTAATTCATCTTCAGTGACTTGGCTTTCTGCACTCTTTTTCACAATCAGAATTGGACGCTCATCCCATTTTGGATGGATTGCCGCAATCGCTGCCGCCATAGCAACGCCTGAATATTCTAAGGCAATATTTTCAAGCTCTGCCGATGAAATCCACTCACCACCTGACTTAATCAGATCTTTAGCGCGGTCACTTAAGCTTAAATAACCATCTTCATCAATCGAGGCAATATCCCCTGTATCGAACCAGCCATCTGCAGTTAATGCTTTAGTGTCTTTATTATAATAACTTTCAACAATCCAATGACCTTGAATTTGAAGATGCCCCGTGGTGCGTCCATCATCCGCCAAACGCTGCGTACCATTTTCTTCATCAGTAATCCGGATGGATACCCCAAAAGGTGGACGACCTTGTGATAAGCGGACTTTTAACTGTTCTTCTTCAGACAAAGCTGCATGTTTGCCTTTTAACTGGTTAATCGTACCAAGTGGACTGGTTTCGGTCATGCCCCATGCGTGAATGGTGTCACAAGCATAACGCTCTTTAAACTCAGCCATAATTGAAGGTGGGCAAGATGATCCACCCACAATCGTGCGAGTTAAGCTCTTGAGCTCTGTACCTGAAGAGCGTGCATACGTCAAAAGCCCTTGCCAAATGGTCGGCACACCTAATGCCATGCTCACTTGGTATTGATCAATCAATTCGACCAAACTCTTACCATCCAAATCTGGACCTGGCAAGACCAAACTGCTTCCGATCATCGCCGCTGCATACGGAATGCTCCAAGCATTAACGTGGAACATTGGAACAACGGGAAGAACCACTTCTTTTGAAGACAGGTTAATGGTGTCTGGAAAGCAAGTGGCAAAGCTATGTAACACGGATGAACGATGTGAATAAAGCACGCCTTTCGGATTACCCGTTGTGCCTGAGGTGTAGCACAATGAGCTGGCGGTGTTTTCATCCAATTGCGGCCATTCAAACTCAGCGGTTTGAGCGGCAATTAAATCATCATAGAATTTTACATTTGGCAAAATTGCTTGAATCACAGGGTCGGCTTCACTCATACAGACAAAATGCTGTACGTTGGGAATACTTGGCTGAATAGATGCAATTAAGGCTGCAAATGTTTTATCAAACATCACGACTTTGTCATCCGCATCATTAATGATAAAGGTCAGTTGCTCAGGAAATAGCCGTGGATTGATGGTATGACATACCATGCCCGAACCAGAAATTGCATACCATGTTTCAACATGACGATGGTTATTCCATGCCAAAGTCGCCACGCGTTCACTCGGCTGAATATTGAGTGCCTTTAACGCATTTGCATATTTTTTTGCATTATTAGAGATTTCCAACCATGTGGTTTCAGTCACACTGCCATCCACATTTTTAGAGAAAATTTGCGTATCAGCATGATATTGCGCGGCGTGTTCAATCAAACTGCTAATGAGCAGTGGTTTAAACATCATATTTCCCAGCATGTAAAACTCCTTGATACATGTAAGATTGAAACTAAAAGTTAGGAATTACTTCATCTGATAGGCAAGCTTTGCACCGAAGACATAGCCCGTATTGTCTTGGAAGTCACCCACAATACGTCCATCCGAGACTTTACCTTTAGCGTCGCCAAACTAAAGAAAACGACCACCTAGACCTAAGGTCAAATGTTCATTGATGTTATATTTTGCGCCTAAACCCAAACCCCAATAACCCTCAACTGGTCCCAAAGTAGTCACAGGATTGCCTGCGCCCGAATCCCATAGTCCAGAGACTGAAAGAGCAAGGTTTGGCAACACTCTTTTACCAATACCCAGTTCAACTGCAGTTTGATCCTTAGAATAATCCACCAGTGGTAAACCCTGATTTTTCTTTAAAGCGGCTGTCGTTGCAGCATTTAACATCGGTGGGCGGTACTCAAAGTCATCCCATGGTACATAACGCATCTTGGCAAACAATACCGTGGTCTTATTCAAACCAGTTTGCATATTTAAATTGATCGATTCCGGCGTTGTCACGGAACCTTTATTGGCATGCGAGTAATCCCCAAAAACCAAATCTGCTAGTGGTACATCTTCATGAATTGTTGTTTTATGTTCAATTTCAGAGCGATATGTTAGTGATGCTAAAACCCCTAACTCAGGTTTTGCATAACTCATTCCTGCAACCCAACCCCAAGCTAAATCTTCTGAAAAATGGTTGTTATATCCACTTGAAGCACGATATGCTGGTCCGCGTAAATGCACATCTGCTTGTAATTCTTGCAAGGCTGGACCTGCATAAACCATCACGTTCTTATTTAACTTATATCCCAATAATGTGGTGATATTTCGTGACTTTACCGAGACTCTAGTTCGAGCGTCCTCCCCAGTTCGGCTTGGATCAACAAAATTATTATCCCCTTCAAATCCAGCTTTGGCGCCAAAAGGTTCATCGTATAGCACAGCTAATCGTGTATTCGGCGTTAAGTTGGTTTTCACTGCATAATTTAATGTTTGATAATTTTCAGCCATATCAGAAATGGTATTACCACTGCTATCCCGTCCAGTAACATCAGGTGAGATATGGACAAACCCAATTTCAGCATAAGTTCCTGCTTCAAATAATGCATCAATTTGCTGAGATGAGCGCTCTAAGCCAGCAGCATGTGCACCTGAAGCAGCACCAATTGTCATCATTAGCGTTGTCATTAATTTGGCATTTTTGTTCGACATTTTTTTAATCTTCCATGTTTTACAGATAGCCGCTCTCTATACCGGCTGTAATAAGACGATATAAAAAGCGGACAATTTTTTATTCGAATCAGCACACTCCTGTATGCCAATTCATGCAATCTGAGACCTTAAGGTGTCGCAATATTGAACCAATATTCAAAGTTATCCAGCATGCCAAAGAACTGCGGAATTAACTTCAAGTCCCCTTGATGCTGGATTTTGCCTTGTGCCATCAAGTTCTCAAAAGAAGCGGTTTTCATCAATAGCTGATCAAAATCACTGCGATTTAAGGTTACCGTTAAATCAGCATCTGCGGCTTGCGTGTCACTCATCACATTTAAATGTGAGTTTTTCAGTTCTAAGGCAATTTTTTCATTGCGGTCTGGCAGCACAAAGTTAATTTTAAATTGCTTGCCTTCGGCACGATCGGCATTTAAACGTACACCCATATAGTCAAATACCAGTTCAGTCCCCATGGCTTTAACCAAATCTGGACCAATTTTGGTACTTTGCACATTGGTTGGTAAACCATTGCGGAGTTCATAGGCTGCCGATAAATACGCATTGCGCCAACCTGCGGTTTCTGCCTGATAACCCAATTGCTCTAAAGTATCTGCTTGTAATAACTTGGCTTTTTGGTTATTCGGTTCTGCAAACACCAAATGGTTCAGTAACTCCGCCACCCAACGATATTCACCTTTATCAAACGCGGCTTGCGCTTTTTGCAGCAAGGCATCACTGCCACCTGCCAATTCCACATAATGCTTACCCGCAGCATCTGGACTCAGTTTATTGAGGTTGGCTGGATTGGCATCATAATAACCAATGTATTTATTCACCACACCACGTACATTGTGGCTGACTGAGCCATGATAGCCTCGGTTATACCATTCCTGATCCAAGGCTTTTGGCATCTTGAACTGGTTGTGAATTTCATTGATGGTCACACCACTATTCGCCAAATGCAGGCTTTGATCATGTAAATAGCCATACATGTCACGTTGCTTTTCCATATAGTCCACTATCGCTTTATTGCCAAAGCGTGGCCAGTGGTGTGCAGCCATCAACACATCGGCTTTTACCCCATATTCTTGTAAAGCCTTGTTGATGTTTTTACTCCATCCTGCTGCATCGCGAGCTTCTGCACCACGAATGGTATATAAGTTGTGCATACCAGCCACGGTATTTTCCGCCATCCATAAGGTTTTAAATTGCGGGAACCAAGTATTCATTTCCGATGGAGATTCTGTATTCGGGGTATTTTCAAATACCATTTCTACACCATCAATCTTTAAGGTTTCTTTGTCTTTTTCCACCACATAAGTTGGTGCAATAAGTCCGACATAGCCTGTAGGCACCTCTTTGCCCAATGCACCATCGACTACGCTACGCGCATTTTTCGGAATCAAAATACCGTATTGGTATGAACCACGACGCTGCATGGCATTACCCGCCAATACATTCTCTTTCACCACGTGTTCCATAAAGTCACGCGGTGCAATCACTTGTACCTCGCCTTTATCGACCTGTTCTTGGCTGATAATGCCTTTCACCCCACCAAAATGGTCCACATGGGCATGGCTATACACCACCGCTTTGATTGGTCGATTACCCAAATATTGGGTGACCAAGGCATGTGCAGCTTTTGCTGTTTCTGGTACGGTTAATGGATCAAACACGATCCAGCCCGTATCCCCTTGAATATAGGTGATATTGGTTAGGTCTAACCCACGTACTTGATAAATTCGGTCTGCCACTTTAAACAAACCATAATTTAGATTCAATTGCGCTTGACGCTGTAAACTTGGGTTAATTGAAGGGTTGAACTGATCTTTTTTTAAGAAGTCAAATTGAGCCAGATCCCAGATCACTTCGCCTTTATCATTCTTAATTTGCTTAGATTTCGGTTTGGCAATCAATCCTTTGGCTGCAAACTCAAAATCTTGACGATCATTAAACGGTAATTCCGACAAAACTGCATGGTTGTGTTGTTCGGTAAATTGGCTTGCAGGTTTGCTGCCAATTGACTCTGCATGCGCGATACTAAACAGCAATGCGCTTGAAATCATGCTCGCCAATACTTTTTTGATCATTATAAAATTTCCTTTTTATACACGACTTAATGTGCTTGCTAAATCCCCAATTCCATTGAGCTGAGATACTTGTCCTGCAAGCGGTTGACTAAAATGAATAGGTTTAATTTTTGCGGCACGTTCTTCTGAAAATACCGGCACCTGACTCATGGCAAATTCAGACAGCGCGGTAATGGTTAAGGATGGATTCACGCCCAAATTGCCTGGAATAATCGAACCATCCAGTACGCGCAGGTTTTTATACCCAAACACTTCACCCGATAAATCCACCACACCATTTTCTGGATTGGTGCCCATTGCCACACCACTCATAATGTGTGCGGTCATTGGCGTTCCTAACACCACTTCGGTCAATGCTGAACCGGCTTCACCACCGAGCTTCTTGGCAAATAATTTTGTTGCTTTCTCCGCAGCGGGAAACGATACGGTTAATGGTGTATCGCCTTTTTTTTGTACTGCAGTAACCCCATTTCTAAATAAGCGATACCATTTACGACGCCATTCCAAATGAATAAAGGCTTCAGATTTCTGCATGACCAAGAACAAAATTGAACTGCGTGCCTTACCTTTCGGGCGTAGCATTTTTGCAGTTTTAAAAGGATGCAATAAGGTGTTAAACAGGAACTTCACAATGCGGACGATGCCTGTACCAGTCACCATCGGCACATACGGTACATATAACCACGTTCCATCCGAGCCTTCACGGAAACGGTTCACTTCCATATTGGTATTATCATCAACAGAGATAAATGAGCTAATCGCCACCCCATCATCCACTTTTTCACGGGTATCATTCGCTGTGGTTAAGGTTTCTGAATTGGTTCGAATTTCTTGACCCAATAATGGCGAGATGTTTGGTAAAGTTTTATATTGATCGCGCATTTTTAGCAGCAATGGCACAGTGCCCATTACCCCACCAGACACCACCACGCCACGCGCACGCAAGGTGTATTGACGTACTTTTTTATCAATCACTTCTTTCACAATCACTTCATAGCCAGCACTGCCATCAGTATTCAGAGGCGTGATTTTAATCACTTCCGAACTTGGACGAATTTCCACCCCATTGCGCTCGGCAAAGTACAGATAATTCTTCATCAAGGTGTTTTTAGCGTTATAGCGACAGCCAATAATACAGTTACCGCAATATTGGCAAGTGCGTCGGTCCGGACCATCACCATTAAAGTACGGGTCTTTCATAACCTGCGCCCGTACCCCGTCTGCCTGTGGAAAAAATACGCCCGTAGCGACAGTTTTATAACTATCGCCATGTCCCATTTCTTCCGCGACTTCACGTAATGTTTCATCTGCAATATTGGTATAGGTATTTTTTGTTGTGCCGAGCATACGCTGTGCCAAGCCATAATAAGGCGCTAAAGTTTCTTTCCAGTCGCTACGGATCCGTGTCCACGCTTTGGAGTGGAAGACTTCATCGTCGGGAATAAAGTGTACGTTGGCATAAATTTGTGACCCACCACCCACACCCACGCCATGTACAATGGTTACTTTATTGGTGAAACTCATTTGTAGCGTACCCTGCATTCCTAATTCAGGGAGCCATAAATACTTTTTGGTTTCTAAGTTACTCTCAGGGAAGTCTTCATCCTTACGTCGCAAGCCTTTTTCTAAGATCAAGACTTTATTGCCTTTTTCACTTAAACGCAGCGCACTTACCGAACCACCAAAACCAGATCCAATCACGATTTGATCAAAATCAAAATCTACGTTTTGCATACTATTAACTCCTTTAATAGTCTTTTATCTCTTTATTTGTTTTTCATCAGCATGACGCTCTTCAGCCTTCTAAAGCCAAAGCTTTAAAGGTTGAGTCTGAACGTCTAAATGTATCGGGTACGTGCGCTTAGGATTTCGCGCGGGTTAAAAAGTTCAGCATGCGATTGGCAAAGTTGCCATAAGGCGGTGCCAAGAATTTCATGCTGGAAAAGCCCGCTTGATAGAACACTGGACGCATTTTAGAGAAGGTTAAAAAGCCTTCATAACCATGATAGTGCCCCATACCGCTAGCCCCCACACCACCAAATGGCAAGTCGTGTTGTCCGACATGGAACAGGGCATCATTGACCGAAACCCCACCCGACATCACGTGGCTAATGTAGTAGTTCACCAAGGCTTTATTCTGGCTAAATGGATAGAATGCCAATGGACGATCACGCTCGGCAATGTAGTTCACCACGTCTTCCGGTTCACGGTAGGTTTTCACCATCAAAATGGGACCAAAAGTTTCACGGGTATCAATTTCCATCAGATCATTACTGTTCAGGATCAGGGTCACTGGGAATTTACGACTCACTGGATCGGCAGCTTGCTGATTTAGATAAATCACTGTGGCGCCTTTTTCCTGTGCTTCACTCACGGTGTGGCTTAGGCGTTGGAACGCACGGTCATCAATAATTGAAGTGTAGTCTTTGCTGTGAATATCAGGCACATGTTGTTTGACCCAAGCCGTTGCTGCTTGAATAAAGGCATCTTTTTGCGATTCGTGTACAAACAGGTAATCGACATTGGTACAAATTTGTCCGGCATTAAACTGCTTCACAAACATAATCCGTTCTACCGCTTTGGTAAGCGAATAGTCTGGATCGAGGACTGCAGGTGATTTGCCACCCAGTTCCAACGTCACAGGCGTTAAGTTTTCAGCCGCCGCAGCCATCACTTTTTTACCCGTTGCACCTGAACCAGTAAACATAATGTGATCGAACGGCAGTTTAGAAAAGGCAATGCCTACACCACCAGTTTCATCAAAAATCTGCAGTTTCTCTGGTTTAAAATATTGCGGCGCCAGTTGAATCAGTAAGGCAGCCAAATGACGTGAGTTCTCCGACAACTTGACCATGGCTTTATTGCCCGCAGCAAAAACGGCCGAGAGTTGTGAGAACATTAAGTTAATCGGGAAATTCCACGGCACGATTAAGCCAATCACGCCCAAAGGTTGTGGGATCAAGCGGTTTTTACCACCAAAATACATACTGAGATCAACTTTGCGCTTCTGTACTTTGGTCCATTTTTTCAGATGTTTGATGCTACTATTAATATCATCTGTCGCAGTAATAATTTCTGCCAGTAAACTTTCATGTCGTGAACGATTACCATAATCGCGATTCACGGCATCAAGCAAAGCTTCACGATGATCATTGATCATGGCTTTTAGGTTCAGTAAATGCTGTTTCCGTTCAGCATTACTTTCAATTCTTTGTTGGGCGCTGCGCTTTTGTAATTGCAGACCATCTCGTAATTGCTGTTCGAGCATCGAATTTTCGGCATGGAGTTGCATACATTTCCCTTGTTCCAGCGAATGGATCGCCCAATCGTATTCTTAATCTTATGATTGAGCTTGACTTAGATTCACTTTAGCAGATCATCAAAAAAATGCTTGACCTTTTGGGACAGTGGATTGACAATTTAGGACAGTGAAAGGAGCATTAAATGGGCAACTATATACGGGCTGCTAGCCTTGGAGGTTTTGAAGAGTTAGTTCGCAGTTATGAGATCAATCCAATTGATATTCTCAAACAAGTCGGCATTTTACCGTCAATAATACGTGAACCGAATTCTTTTATTGATTATGATCGCTATCTCAATTTATTAAATCAAGCAGCAATCGCCTGTAACGAAGAATGTTTTGGTCTAAAATTGGGGGCTAGGCAAAATATTCGAACCATCGGTTTGATTGGTATTTATATGTCTCGGCAGAACACTATTTTAGAAGCACTCAATGTTGCACAAAAATATGTCTATTTGCATGCCGAAGGTTTAATTTTTCACGTGAATCAGCTCCCTAATCAATTGTGTGAATTAAACCTTGTTCGCTTGAATCAACAAAATACGGAAATGCCGCAAAAAGCTCAGCTCACTATTGGCTTAATCCAAAATATATTTAAAGACTTGATTGGTTCCACATGGAAACCTGAAAGAATTAAATTAAAACAACGTCCGCTAGAGATGAACCAGCAGTTATTTTCCGAAATACTAAATTGCGAAGTCGAATTTAATGCCAATCAAGATGCAATCTATTTTTCTACCGAATTTTTAGACTACAAACCATCTTGCTTTAATGAGGATATGATCAATCAACTGATTGAACAGCAACTTGAAAGCCAAAACAACAAACCTGTACATGATGATGAAATTTTGATTGAAAGTTCAGTCAAAATGCTCTTAGCGACAGGTGATTGCAGCATCGATAATATCGCGTTGTGTATGGGGGTTCATCCCAAAAAATTGCAGCGCCAACTCAAACAACGCGGTACTACTTATCGGGATTTACTGGAACATATTCGCAAAAAAGAAGCCATCCGTATTATGAATAGTAGTAGCATTACCTTGACCGATCTGGCATTGCAACTAGGCTATGCCGAATTATCGATTTTTAGCCGACGCTTTAAAAACTGGTTTGGTATTACCCCAACGGAATGGAAAGAAAAAGCCAAACAATTGACTTAAAAAAAGCAACGAGCCGAGCACTGCTTTTGTATGAAATAATGCATATCTTAGTAAACAGCAACCTCGATTTATTTCGGGAAAATAAATGAAGCAAGCAGTCGTACTCCCCAACCATTCGGGCTAGAATTGGTGTCCTATACCCAATAATATGCTTACGGAAAAACTGAAGTTTTTATTCAGTTAGTGACAGACGCTGTACTAGAAGGGTTTAAGCCATATCAAATCGTTTTGGGAATTTAAAAAGCGATTTTTCAATTACATCCAAGCTTATATTTTACTCTTTAATCCTTTGAATTTTTGTATCACACCAGATTGAATAACTTCCTCAACTCATAAAAGCTTAGTTATAAGAAAACCTGTTAGTTGTATGATAAATTTTAGATGTCGACTTATTCATTTGAGAATTATATTGCTGAATAAAACTTTAGAGGACGATTTTTTAAATAAAATTAATAGACCGAACAACCCTCAATTCAGTTGTTGAAAAAACTAATTACCCATTCCCAAACATCATCCAGTAGTGAGAATAAATCGTTTGAAAGCTCCATAACCTAGACATATATTGAGTCAAATTTTATGAAGGAATATCATCATGAAAAGTTGGAATTATTCAAATGCGCGCGCACAACTTTCTGAATTAATGGATCAAGCACTTGCAGGTCAACCTGTTGAAATTACTCGTCGTGGTCGAGAATCAGCTGTTATCATTAGTAAAGCATCTTATGAAATGTATAAAAAAGCCGAATTTGACAAAAAATTCAGCACCCAATCTCACACAGCAGATCATCAGTAATCACAGATGACCTGTATGTCTTAAACTACAGCTCTTCTAACGTCTTACATTTTATCGACCAGACGTGTAACGCCAGTAACAATCATATCAATTGCAATTGTTCCGATCAGTAAAGCGGATAAACGACCTACAATATCAAAATAGCGATCAATATATTTAGCATGTTTATAACGTAAATGATCATGAGAAAATTTCATCAAAATCAATATACTGCAACTTAAAAATAAAGTTAGTCCAATCACTAAAGCTGCTTCACCTATAGACATGCTCATGCCTGTAACCACCGCAGCACTGATCGTGCCTGGTCCAATCATAAACGGCATAGCAATGGTGCCTGCCAAATGCTCTGGTGCACCACGCATTTCACCAATAGTATCAGCACCTTGAAATACAAATCGATATCCAATGACAAGAAAAATTAATCCTCCAAAAATTTGGAATGACTCGAATCTCACATTTAAATATTTACTAAAAATTGCCTCGCCTCCCCAAGCAAAAAGCAAAAAAACCAGAAACGCAATGAGTGCTCCTTGAATAAGTCCTTTGTTAAATACTCTAGTCTCTGTATGTCGAATTAATCCAATCATGTAAATACTCATGAGAAAAGGATTCAACAATGAAAAGAATAATGCGAATGCATGAGTATATTGAGAAAGCATATTTGATTATCCAAGAGAGTCTTTTAGGTGAATTAAAAATGAAAAGTAGCTCTCTTTCATTTTGTAAAAGAGAGCTAGCCTTTTTAGAAGCTATAAACAAACATCAAGTTTAATAATTTGTTCCACTTGCCATCATCACCTGCAGCCAATGAAGATCCTGTTCCACCGACAAATGGATCATTCTTACTCATTAAATATTCTGTATATAAAGTTGCATTTTTATAATTCCATGCCACGCCAACAATATTGCGTTGCGAATCATCAAAACCCTGTTCTTTCTTATTGAAACCACTGAACACCACATACGGGGTCACGTTAAGAGCATCGTGGACGTTCTTAAAGCTATAACTTGTATCAACTGTGTAGAAATATCCCTTATTGGCAATGTCGTATTCAGCATCAAATGAACCGAATGTAGAACTACTAGGACTCAAAGCATCCTTATTACTAATCGACTGTTTACCGCCAGTCAGCACAACATTTAAGTTTTTATAGTTAATACGGTTAAACAGTGCCCAAGAATTTCGTGTCCCATCTTCAGATGTTTTTTTGTTTTCAATGTCCGAATGCCAATAGCTCCCACCTAATGAAACTTTTAGCTCATCTGTACTTAAAAATTTAAGCTCTTGATCAACCCGAGCTATCCACATATTTTTTTCATTTAAATCTGTTTTAAGCGGATCCGAAGATGACACGACATTTGCTGTATAGCGTGCAGCATCTTTACTTGTACCATGATAGTTGCCTCCATCTGTTGCGAAATAGGCGAGATCGACTTTAGTTGCTGATGGCATTTCAAAGTGCAAATTCACTCCCAAATCTAATGCATCCTGAAGCCCCATGGTATTGTTGATACCTGCATAGAAACTGCTGTCCCAATAACGTCCTGGGCCAAATGGAATAGGTTGTAAACCGACAGTGATATTATCGGTTGGATTTAAACGATAGCCAGCATAAGCTGAAACCAGCGTTGAAAAATCACAAAATGTATCGTACTGATAGCAACGATATTCAGCTTTACCAAACCAATCTGGAGATTCATAAGCTAATTTTAAAATCGCAGCATCAAATTTCACTTTTTGGTCAGATGCAGGTTCACCATAATGCTTATCTTGATAATTAGTACGGACTGCTCCTGACACCGTTAAAGCTCCGAGTTCACTCTTCGCATCACCAAATGTGACACCTGCAAAAGTAGGAAGTGTTACACCTAACGCAAATAACCCAACAGTTGCTTTACGATATAAATGATTCATTTACTGACATATCCTTTGTGTAATGAAATTAAAACAACGTATCCATATTGTTGTATTACCTTGATGTGTAGATATATGTTCACATCAACTTTTTAGCATTCATGCATAACCACGTTTAGCATCTTCGTGAAGCTAAACGTTTACGCAATATAGGCATGTTGAATGCTATGATTCAGCCTTAAGCAATCCCGTGTATTTCTTTCCAATTCCCAGGATGTACCACATAGCCAAACAGAGCATGTCCGCCATAGACTAATTCAGTACCTTCTGGAATCCACAGCATTTGCCCAGGGCGGACTTCATATTTCTGACCATTTGCAGTCAACTCAAAACAACCTTCAATGACGAAAATAACTTCGTCATACAGTACCTTCCATGCGACCTCTGCACCTTCCCAACGAGCAAAACCAATACCCATATTTGGAGATACATCAGCGCCTAACGCGCGTGCAACATAAGCCATACCAGGCGTATCACCACGTACATTAAAATTCAGTGACTGACTGTCAACTAAACGGACTTCACTCATCTTCCACTCCCTCTCTTACAATTCGCTACGGCTTTGCCATTTCGCCAAAGCAATACGGAATTTCACCCCCATCCCTAAAAATGGTTCTGGCGGATTCAAACTCGGCATACCTGTGACATACTGAATATCTTTAAGGTGTTCGGAATCAACTCCGACAGCCAATTCAGCAAGTAAAGTTCCCGAAATAGTGCCCCATGCAGCGCCTACACCGTTGTCACATGCACTGGCATACACGCCATCATCCAACTCACCAAAGAAGTTAGTGAAGTTACGTGAAATGGCGTAGACACCACCCCATGTTTCAGTGAATGGAACATCTGCAAGATCTGGATAACGATCAACAAAAGCTTTGCGGTGGTCTGCACGGATTTTTTTACGCTGCTCTTCGTTCACACTTGAACCGTATTTAGGCACGTGCTTGTACGTGTTACGAATCAAGATACGACGGTCAGCAGTCATTCGAAGTGTTGTACCTGCGTGGTCTGCTGGGGTTAAACCCCAATCCAATTCACCGTGGTAGCGCTTCATTTCTTCATCAGTTAATGGGCGCGTCCAACTTGCAAAAGTCATTACAGGCAATAGGCGGTTTCTTAAATAACCAAATTCTTGCGTGAAGATACTGGTTCCCAAAAGCAACTTAGGTGCTTTTATTGAACCATTATCACCATGTAAAACCCATTGATTACCGACCTTTTCCAAACGACGAATTGGAGATTCTTCCAATAGCTCTACATTTTCAGGAAGATGATCACCCATACCACGTACAAGAGCTGCAGGTTGCATCAGATATGATCCACCTGTGAAAATTGCACGGCTATAATAATTCGTACCTAAAACCTTCGATAACTCATCTTTTTCTACATAACGGAATGGTTCGCCAAGGTCTGTCATCAATTTTGCGAAGTGAGCCAAATGCGCTTCACCACGCTCACCAACCGCACCTTGATATTTACCAGCTAGTGACCATTGGCAATCAATGCTGTGCTTTTTAACCAATCCCTCTAACTGTGCAATTGCAGCACGGTTAAGCTTGAGTAACTTTTGCTTTAATTCAGGATCTGGATGTTCTAGTGAGAATTTATGCGGTAGATCAATAACAAAACCAGAATTTCGGCCCGATGCACCTTCAGCTACACGCTGTGCATCGACCAAAATAATACGAGCATTCGGTATGAGTTCAGCAAGCCTACGCGCTGCCGCCAATCCTGCAAAACCAGCACCAATAATAGCGTAGTCCGCAGTTTGAACGCCTGTTAAGCGTGTTGCTGGTTGTGCAGCAGGTAATGCGGCATACCAACCGCAACTTTTATCATCATGGGGTAAAGCAATCATGTTCTATATCCTTATGCTGCCGCACTGCTCTTATTCAGCTTTTCAAGCCATTCACTACGCTGCTGCTGTAATTGACTACCGAGGAGAGCAAAGCCTTTTAATACGCCAGCATCATCATGATAACTTGCAGCCCACTCATCCCCATGTTGTTCCACAGACCATTGACCTTGGCCTACAGGAGATAAGATCGATAGCGGAAGAACAGGAGTTTTCACCAATACAGGTGTATTCTTTAATGTTGCGTCGGTAGATTTACCTAATAAGCTGTTCACCAATGCTGGAATAGCTTGGTTAATTGGATTGATGTATGGCGCCCATTGACCTTCTACTTCTGCACAGTCACCTAAAGCAAAAATAGCGGCATCACTACTACGGTGATCTAAACCAGTGCGAATACCACGACCAACTTCTAAACCAGCGTCTTGAGCTAACGAAACATTTGGTTTCAAGCCTACTGCGCTTAATACCAAGTCCGTTTCTAAGACTTGACCATTTTGCAGTGTCACTTGATAACGATCGCCTTGTGCCTGAATAGAACTGATACTGTTTTCAAGTTCCCAATCTACACCGAGCTTGATTAATGCATTTTGTAATGCTCGACCCAATGCTTGTGGAATCAAACGTCCCATTGGCCATTGTCCTAATCCAACAACCGTCACTTTAATTCCATGCGCTGCTAAATCATTGGCAAACTCACAACCAATTAAGCCATCACCCAATAGCGTGACATGCTGCTTGCCTTCTAACATAGAACGGAAGCGACGATAATCTGCCAAGTCGTTTACACTCACGACCGCACTGGTATCGCCTTGCATAGGGATCACAATCGGAGAAGCACCCGTCGCAAGAACCAAGCGACCAAACGGATATTCACCAATTGAAGTAATTAATTTCTTGTTTGCACGGTCAATACGTTCAACACGGGTATGTGCATACACACGGATGTTTAAACGTTTTTCCCAGCTTAATGCGGTCTCGCGTACAAGCGAATGACCGTCCTTACCTAACGCCAAAGCATTAGATAAGGCAGGTTTACTGTAAATCGCGCCATCATCAAGAGTGAATAAAGTAATTTGCAGATCTGCGGACTGAGCACGTAATGCCGAAGCAAGTTGATAACCAGCATGACCACTACCAATAATCACCACAGGTTCAATTGTTTCTTGAACTTGTGGCTCTTCAACCACTTCATCTGTAATTTCAATCATTTCAAAGTCAGCTTTGGTAACCAAGCAGTCAGGACATAGCCAGTCTTCAGGTACATCTTCCCACTTTGTGCCAGGTGCAATACCATCAGCAGGCCAACCTTTCGCTTCGTCGTAGATCCATCCACAGACAATACATAACCACTTTTTCATCTTGTCTCATTCCTTCCCTGATGACTACGCGTGATGTGACAAACGAATTGCGATGTTTCGTGTTTGCACATAACTGTAGATCGCTTCCTGACCTTTTTCACGACCAAAGCCAGAAAGCCCGACACCACCAAATGGTGTTTCAATACCACCAGCAAACCATTCATTAATGAAGACTTGCCCAGCACGTAAGCGATTCGCGATACGCAATGTTTGATTGATGCCAGCACCAAATACGCCCGCAACCAAACCAAAGTCAGTACCATTTGCAATTTCAATCGCTTGGTCTTCATCATCAAATGGCATGATGACCAGTACAGGACCAAAAACTTCTTCCTGAGCAATACTCATAGATGGCGTTGCTTCAATAATAGTCGGCTCTACAAAGTAACCTGCGAGTTCTGGTGCTTTACCACCAGTTAATACCGTTGCGCCTTCTTGACGAGCCTGTTCCACCATAGCCAGAATACGTTGCTGCTGATCGAGAGAAACAACAGGTGTTAATTCGGCATGCGTTTCACCTGAACCAATGGTTAAGCTTTGCGCCATGGTTACGACAGCTTGTTTCACTTCTTCAAAACGACTGCGATGCACCAATAAGCGCGACATTGCAGAACACACTTGACCTGCGTTATAGAAAATACCGACTTTAACGCTACGGATCAGATTTTCTAAATCTACATCAGCTAAAGCAATTGCGGCGGACTTACCACCAAGCTCCATGACAGATGGTGTTGCACGTTGTGAAGCAGCTTTTAAAATGCGTTGACCCGTCGGAACTGAACCCGTAAATACGATTTGATTCGTATCGTTGTGTTCAACCAAATGGTTACCAACTTCAGAACCTTTACCGCAAAGTAAGTTCACCGCACCTTGTGGGAAGCCTGCTTTTTCAATTGCCGCAATTAACAAGGTCATCGCAAGAGGTGAAATTTCAGGAGACTTGATTACTACTGCATTACCCGCAGCTAATGCTGGAGCAAGTGAACGTGCACAGATCGATACTGGAAAGTTCCAAGGTACGATTTGAACAGAAATACCCATTGGTACGTATTGCGTAAAATCAACATAGTCTTTACCTAGCGGTACAGAGATTCCTTCGATTTTGTCTGCTATACCTGCGTAGTATTCGAAATAACGTGCAGCTTCTACAAACTCTTCACGCGCAGTTTCAAAATTTTTACCATTTTCTAAACAAAGCACCATTGCTGCTTCGTCAGTAATTTCACGAATTGCTTCTGCTGCTTTCAGCATCCACATCGTACGCTGTGCAGGACGTACATCTGTTAGTGCCCCACTTTCGACACAACGACGAGCAGCAGCCATTGCCAAATCAGCATCATCAGTTGTTGCTTGTGCAATCGTTGCATAAGGCTCTGCAGTACCAGGGTTCATGATCACCAATTGGCGGGGAGAATCCCGCCATTGACCATCAACATAGTTGAGGTAATGTTTCATTATTTACCCTCTAAAGCCGCTTTAGTTTGATTAGCCAACCATTGTTGGAAGAAATATGTTGGAAAATCCATTTCCGGTGAGAAAACACCACCAGTAAAACCTGGGGAATGACGACCTTTTTGCATGTTCTCTACTGCAAATACATCTTCCGAAAATACAACTTTCCAAGATTGCAAAGTCGCTTCACGACATGCGTCATATTCCGGGCTAAGTGCTTCATCGCCCACGTAATACAAGCGTAATTTTTCAATTGTTTTTTCAGGTGCGATAGGATCAATCATCATGGCAAATGCGTGGTCCGCTTGAATACCTAACAATACGTTCGGGAATACAGCAACGTATTCTGCATGACGTAATTGGTCTTCAGGCCAGCTTGGGAATTTTGGCAAGTGCGTACCAGCAGTTGCTGATAAGTTGTATTTGTAACTCCCCTGACCTGAGAAACGATCTTCAAACATAATGTTGTAGTGATCTTCAAGTTTTGAGTAGGTATTTAATGCAGGATGTACCCATGGCAAGTGATAGGCTTCACAGAAGTTTTCAACAGTCAGTTTCCAGTTACTCTCAACAGGAAGTTCAAATACTGAACCTGTTTTTGCCACACGAATTAAATCAAGATCATTAGTGCCTAAAAAAGCCTCCCAACGCTTTGCTAATGGTGCAATGTGCTCTTCAAATGCAGGTGCATCACCCGAAATATTGATGAAGACTAAATCCATCCAGATGGCTGAACGAAGTGCTTTTAAGCCATGTTTTTCACATTTAAAGCGTTCATCTTTATGCTGACCGATACCACCAATATGTGGCGTACCTTTTAGATTACCGTTTAAGTCATAGCTCCAAGAGTGGTATGGACAGCGAATCACGCCTTCAATGCTACCCTCTTCATGCACTAACTGCATGCCACGGTGGCTACATACGTTATGGAATACTTGAACTTCACCTTCACGGTTACGCATCATGACCAATGGCATACCCATAAAATCCACAGGTTTCACATAGGCATTTTTAGGTAAGTCTGAAGCAAATCCAACACACGCCCATGTTTTTGCAAAAACATTATCACGTTCAAATTGGAAGTATTCTTGACTAAGATATGCTTCATTCGGCATACCACTAGATTCAGTAATGGGGCTTAAAATATTCTCGATCTGTGCAATTGAAATCAGTTTTTGGCTAACTTGACTGTTCATCCGATAATCTCCATTTCGTTCCTAAACGCAGTTCTCCCTGCGAGGCCATTCAACCATGAGCACGTGGTGCCTTTGATAGTGAAGATTCTGTAAAATATCGAGCAAACAGACAAACGACTTTTTAGCTAGGCATACATGAGTTTTTATCATGCATCTAAAGAGGATGAATTTGGCTTATACTTGGTATGTGCGATCTATGATTAAAACTCACTCATGGATGAGAATAAATCAGTTGAGCAAATTCCATGTGAATCACTAAGCTTTTAAGACTCACATGATCAGTTAACAGGTAGTTAACTGCGGTGCCGCATCCAAGGAGGAGTTATGCGTGCTACATCTGGGGTCTTTAAGGGACTCAATCCGACAGTCACCGTCATTTCCAAAATTTTGGTTTTAGTTTTTGTATTGTTTTGTGCTTTTCAAGCTGAACAGGCAGGTAAACTATTTGAACAAGTTTCAACTATTTTATTAAATAACGTTAAGTGGTTCTACGTTGGACTCATGACGTTTGTTGTGGCTTTTTTACTGTATCTAATGGTTAGCCGTTTTGGTCTGATTCGTCTTGGAAAAGATGATGAAAAACCAGAGTTTAGCTTTATTGCGTGGATTTCCATGCTGTTCTCTGGGGGCATGGGAATCGGTATTGTATTTTGGTCTGCAGCCGAACCTATGTGGCACTACGCGAGCAATCCATTTACGCCAAATTTTAGTGATGAATCTGCCAGTATGGCAATGCAGTTGACCTTCTTCCATTGGGGCTTACATCCATGGTCAATTTTCTGTGTCACAGCATTAGCACTAGCTTACTTTTCATATCGAAAAGGTCTTCCTTTTAGTTTACGTTCAATTTTATACCCAATTATTGGTGACCGTATTTACGGTCCAATCGGACATACCGTCGATATTTTAACAGTAGTTATTACTGCCTTTGGTATCGCTCAAACTTTAGGAATGGGTGTAATCCAAATCAACTCAGGGCTAAATCAAGTTTTTGGTATTTCCAATAGTCTAGGTGTTCAATTTTCTATCATTGCGATCTTATGTAGTATTGCAACCGTTTCGGTCGTATTTGGTATTAACCGAGGGATGCAACGTATATCTGAACTCAATATGCTATTGTCAGTATTGTTAATCATAATTTTACTGGCAATTGGCCCAACTCGTTATATTTTAAATACTTTACTTGAGACAACAGGCAATTATACTCAAAATATTATCGGGATGAGTCTATGGAGCGATGCACAAAAAGATTCTGGTTGGCAAAACTGGTGGACAGCCTACTACTGGCCTTGGTGGATGACGTGGGGTCCTTTTGTCGGTATGTTTGTCGCTCGTATTTCTAAAGGTCGTACTATCAGAGAACTGATTGCAGGCGTGTTATTAGTTCCAACTTTAATTACCGCGATCTGGATGTCGACCGTGGGTGGCTCAGCACTGAAAATTGAACAAGACGCACGCCATCAATATGAAGCACAAACAGCGGCTTTAGTTGAAGCTGGTCAACCTGCTACACCAGCATTTGAAGGTGGTCCTATTGTCAAAGCGACTAAAGCAGACAACACAGCCGCTCTTTTCACCATGTTTGACAATATTGATCATGGTACTTTAGGTCAAGCGATGAGTGTAATCGCATGCCTATTGTTAGCAACTTACTTCATTACATCGGCGGATTGTGGAACCCATGTTCTATGTTTCCTTGATGCCGAAGGAGCAACAGATACACCGATCAAGATTAGAATTGTTTGGGGTGTCCTTATCGCGGTTATTGGTGCAGGTCTGCTCTATGCAGGTGGATTAAAAGCCATGCAAACAGCCTCTATTATCGCAGGCTTCCCAATTTCAATTTTTATTGCCATCTTAAGTGTGACCTTGTTTAAGTCTTTACGTCGTGAGCCTCAAGCTTGGGCAATGATGCCAGAGCATGTTCGTCCTGATTTTTGTGATAAACCTGTCTCGACTGAGACTCGGGAGAGTCCCAGAGTTATTGGGCAATCTATCTCGGAAAAATAAGCCAAAACATAAATAAAAAATAGGGATCACAAAGATCCCTATTTTTTATGCCTTCACTATATTGAATTAGGTCAAACCTTTCTGCCCCACTTGCCCTGGCAATTGCTCTAATAACCATTGACGAAAATGTTTCACACTCGAAGGAATCACACCACGATCAAGCGGCTCTAACATACAAAAACTCGCTGGTGTTCTTAAGACCGTATCAACAGGACGTACTAAAGATCCTGATTTTAAATAATCATCAACTAAAGATCCCCAAGCCAAAGCAAGACCATGTCCATTAATTGCTGCCTGTAATAACATCGGGTAGTTATTAATATTAATCCGATTCTTAGGCTTAACAATTGGGTAGTTCACCGATGTAAACCATTCACTCCAGTTAATCCAATCTTTTTGAGAATCATCTAGATATAACAAAGTTTTTTCAAAAATCTGTATTTGATTGTCGGTATCTTTGAATTGTTCCAAATATCCAGGACTACAAACAGGGAATACCTCTTCGGGAAAAAGCATGGTAGTTTGCATACCCACAGGAGGAACTTTGCAATAAAACAAGGCAATATCAAAATCCATTTTATATAAATCTTGAATATTCTCTGTAGTCAAAATCCGTAAATCTATTTCTTCACTTTGCTGAAAACCCGCAACTTTTGGCAATAGCCATAAAGAAGCCATCGCATTTGTGGTTGCTACTGTAACTTGGCGATCACCTTGCCATTTCTTAATTTCAGCTGTCGCTTGAGCGATATTCAATAAAGAAGCGTAAATCGTTTGGTAATACTGTGCCCCTGTCGGGCTTAATAAAATATTACGATTGGCACGAATAAATAGCTCTTTCCCTAAGTATTCTTCCAATTGTCTGATTTGTCTACTAATTGCGCCTTGCGTGACATTAAGTTCATCAGCAGCTTTAGTAAAACTCAAATGACGGGCAGCAGCCTCGAAAACGATGAGACTATTCATCGGAGGAAGTGGCTTGATCTTCATGGACACTCCTGATTTGTCCCAAAAATTAATCCATTAACAAAAAATTTCAACCTAAAATCTATACTAAATTACTAGGAAAATTTTTGGTTAGATTCTCATAATTATATCAGGAACAAAAATGATAAAAACTAATCTATCCATGAGAAAAAGTCATAGAGGTTTAATAATCACTCAGCTAGTAAAGTTGAGATGGTGGCAATTGAACCCTCACTAAAAATCCCGATATAACTGAATCTTACCGTCTAATCTCATTCATATTTTTACCAAACAATTACCCACATAATCTTTTCTAATAATATTCAACTTCCTCCTACTTCCTTAGCCTAATACTAACTATATTTTTTGGATGGCCTCGGACATTTTCGGACAAAAACATGATAAATTATTTCTCATAATTTTTAATAATTTTAGAGGGATAGACATCAATGACTTTGAACCAAAACCCAGAACAAATTGCACGGGACAACATTGATGCTCAACTTAAAGAAGCCGGATGGGAAATACAAAATTTAGATACAATGAACTTTTCTGCAGGACTAGGCATTGCGATCAGAGAATATCCAACTTCTACCGGCCCAGTTGACTATGCCCTCTTTGTCGATAATGAACCTGTTGGTGTAATTGAGGCTAAGTCTGAAGAATGGGGAGATAAAATTACGACTGTCGAAGAACAATCTTCTCGATATGCCAATTCAACACTTAAATATATTAATAATGACTACCCTTTAAGATTTGTATTTGAAAGTACTGGTGTCATTACTCGTTTTACAGATTTTAAAGATCCAAAACCTAAATCACGTCGTATCTTTAGTTTTTTTCAACCAGAAACAATCCTAAAGCTTTCACAGGAATCAAAATCATTTCGTGGGCGTTTGCATGACTTACCTAAATTAGACCATACAGGTCTACGTGATTGTCAGATTATTGCAGTTACAAATCTAGAGGCTTCTTTTAAGTTAGATAAACCACGAGCATTAGTTCAGATGGCTACAGGCTCTGGTAAAACATTTACTGCAATCACGTCTTCTTATCGCCTCTTAAAGCACGCCAAACCCAAAAGAATTCTATTTCTTGTTGATACTAAAAATTTAGGTGAACAGGCTGAACAAGAGTTCATGACCTACATTCCTCAAGATGATCATAGAAAATTTACAGAGTTATATACTGTAAGCCGATTAAGAAGCAGCTATGTTCCTACTGATGCTGAGGTTTATATCAGTACGATTCAGCGGATGTATTCGATTCTTAAAGATGAACCATTGGATGAGTCTGAGGAAGAAGAAAGCCTTGCTGAGCAGATGACACAACCCAAAGAACCATTACCTGTTGTCTATAATAAAAAAATTCCACCTGAATTTTTTGACGTCATTATTATCGATGAATGTCACCGCTCTATTTATAATTTATGGCGTCAAGTTCTCGACTACTTTGATGCCTACTTAGTAGGTTTAACTGCAACGCCTGACAACCGTACTTATGGTTTTTTTAATGCCAATGTAGTCAGTGAATATGATCATGAGAAGGCTGTTGCAGATGGTGTAAACGTTGGTAACGATACCTTTATTATTCGAACTAAAAAAACACAAGAAGGTGTCAAAGTTGAGGCTGAACGTTTGATCCAATTACGTGAAAGAAAAACACGTAAAACTAAATGGCAAACAACCGATGAAGACACTGAATATTCGAAAAAGCAATTAGATAAGGAAATTGTCTTACCCGATCAGATTCGTAAAGTAGTACAAACCTACAAAAACAATTTACCAAACATTTTCCCTAGTCGAGCTGAAGTGCCTAAAACACTCATCTTTGCAAAAACGGACAGTCACGCGGATGACATCATTCAAATCGTTCGGGATGAGTTTGGTGAGGGCAATGATTTTTGCAAGAAGATCACTTACAAAATTGATGAAGATCCTAAAACAGTCTTAGCCCAATTCCGTAATAACTTTTATCCACGTATTGCTGTTACGGTCGATATGATTGCCACAGGCACAGATATCCGACCACTTGAATGTCTACTCTTCATGCGTGATGTGAAAAGTAAGAACTATTTTGAACAAATGAAAGGTCGTGGTACACGTACCCTAGATGAAGAAAACCTCAAGAAGGTTACTCCATCAGCTAAAGGTGCTAAGAGTCGTTATGTGATTGTCGATGCGATAGGTGTAACTGAGTCTTTAAAAACAGCTAGTCAACCTTTGGACTCTAAACCAACTGTACCATTAAAGGATCTTGCACGAGGATTAACTTTAGGAGCACATGATCCAGATACTGTTGTCTCTTTTGCCAACCGCCTTTCTCGAATGGAACGTCAATTAGATGACTATCAACTTGAGCTTTTTGAAAAAGAATCAAACGGTTTAAGCTTACGCTCTTTTGTGAAAAATCTGTTTGATGCCGTTGATTCGGATAAAGTAAATCAAATCGCAATGGAACAGCATGGACTAACATCTGATGAGGAAGTTACAGACGAACATGTTAAACCGATTCTTAAAGCTCGTGTTAAAGAAGCAGTTAAAATTCTTAATGGGAATATGATTGACTTACTTGATACTATCCGCAAGCAAACTGAGCAAGTTTATTTAGAAGATGAAATTGATGAAGTCGTCACTGCGGAATGGGCTGGTGACATTCAAACCAATAGTGAAGCCTTGAGAAAAGATTTCATTGAATACCTTCATGAAAATATTGATGAAATTTCTGCACTGAATATTTACTTCAATATTCCACACCAACGTGCTCAAGTCACTTATGCCATGATTAAAGAGTTATTGGTAAAATTACAGCACGAGCGACCAAAACTTGCTCCATTACGTGTATGGGATGCGTTTGCATATTTAGAAAGTTACGACACAACCGCTTCTCGTCCAATCAATGATCTTACTGCCCTGATGTCTTTATTACGCCGTATCTGTGGTTTAGACGAAGCTTTAGTTCCTTATGATGCAACAGTGCGTCAAAATTTTAAACGTTGGATTTTTAAATCCAACAATACTGAAGGTTCTAAGTTCTCTGATGTACAGCTTGACTGGTTACGAATGATGCGTGATCACATTGCAAACTCTTTCCATATTGATCATGATGACCTCGACATGGCTCCTTTTGATAGTGAAGGTGGTTTAGGTCGCATGTATCAGCTATTTGGAGATGATATGGACACTATTATTCAAGAAATGAATTTGGAGCTAGTCGCTTGATGAAATCAGAACTGCCTGAAAATTGGGTTTCAGTATCTTTTGAAACTATTTACGAAAACATCAGTATATCTAAGCTCAAAATTAAAGAAGATGAATACCTCGCTAATGGCTTATATCCTGTCATTGATCAAAGTAGTTCAAAATTAGTTAGCGGATTTTCAAATGACCCATCTAAATTAGTTAATCACGATGGAACCAAAATAATATTTGGAGATCATACAAAAGTTATAAAGCTATTTAATGATCCTTTTGTTCCCGGTGCAGATGGTATTAAAGTACTAAATGTTAACTCTACAGTTTCAATTAAGTATGCTTTTTATCTTTTAAAAAGCTTAAAGATTCCAAACAAAGGATACGCTCGTCATTTCTCTTTATTAAAAAACTTTTCTTACCCTATAGCACCTTATGCTGAGCAAATACGAATTGTTCAAAAAATTGAGGAGTTATTTTCTGAAGTTGATGATGGTATTCAGTCTTTAGAAACCGCAAAGAAGCAATTAGAGATTTATCGAGAAGCTACTCTTATTCAAGCTTTTGAAGGGAAGTTAACAGAAGAATGGCGTAGAAATAATGACTTCTTAGTTGTCCAAAGTGAACTCTTAAAATCTAAATTGGCTGCTGAAAGAAAAAGTAGATATGAGAATGAAATAGAGAAATGGAAAGAATCTGTAAAAAAATGGGAATCAAAGCAGTTGGAAGGACGCAAACCTACCAAGCCTAGAGCTCCAAAAGACATACAAACATTGATAAATGACACCTTAACAACATTACCTGCTCTACCTGCGGAGTGGTACTGGGACACACTTGGGAATATTACGTCAGGTGTTGAATATGGAACTTCAGCAAAATCTCAAGAATCTGGCTCTGTTCCAGTGATACGTATGGGTAATATTCAACAAGGTGTTATTGATTGGGATGATTTAGTTTATACATCAGATGAACAAGAAATCGAGCAGTATGAATTAAAAGCAGGAGATGTTCTTTTTAATCGTACAAATAGCCCAGAACTGGTTGGTAAAACAGCAATTTATAAAGGCGAAAAACCTGCAATTTTTGCTGGTTATTTAATTCGTGTTAATCACTATTCAAATTTGATTGATTCAAATTTTTTAAATTACTATCTCAACTCACACATTGCTAAAACCTATGGCAACTCAGTTAAAACAGATGGTGTGAATCAATCTAATATTAATGGTGAAAAATTACAGAATTACCCCTTCCCATTTTGTTCTTTAGAAGAACAACGGGAAATAGTGAAAATTATTTCTAACTTCCTAGATAAAGAAAAAGTTACACGCCAATACTTGGACTCAGAGCTAAAACGAGCACATCTCTTAAAACAATCTATTTTACAGAAAGCTTTTTCAGGTCAACTCATTCCACAAGTTCCGAACGATGAACCTGCTTCAGTTTTACTTGAACGTATTAAGGCGGAAAAAGAGGAAGAGTTAGCAAAATCCAAAGCCAACAAAGCTCCTAAAAAGCCAACTAAGCGTAAAACCAAAACTACAAAAAAAGATGAGCCTGCTCAACAGGAATTGATATGAGCACTTTCGAAACTAAACAGCCTGAATTAGAGACCTTAATTCATCAAATTAAAAATGGTGAACTTCAACTACCCGACTTCCAACGTGGCTGGGTATGGGACGATGAACATATTCGCTCACTGTTAGTGAGTATTGCACGTTCCTTCCCTGTGGGTGCAGTCATGCTTCTAGAGACTGGTGGACCTGTCAACTTTAAAGTACGTGCTGTTGAAAATGTAGAATTTTCAGGTGAAACGCCTTCACCTAAATATTTAATCTTAGATGGTCAACAACGACTGACTTCTTTAACACAAGTCTTAGCTTTAAATAAGCCTGTTAAAACCTTTACTGAAAAAGGTCAAGAAATTGAGCGCTATTACTATATAGATATCGAAGCTGCCCTAAATGGACAATTCGATGACGCTTTTATTTCGGTTGGTAAAGATAAAACGGTTAAAACGAATTTTGATCGTGATTTTAAACAAATCGAAAATGGTGCTGGTCAGCTTATTACTTTAGATTTCTCGACGACTGAGAAAGAGTATGAAGCAATGTTTTTCCCTTGTAGCTTGATCTTTAATAGCCATGCTTGGGAAATGGGATTGCTGAAATACAATCAGGATAAATATATTCGTTTCGCTGACTTTAAAGATAAAGTCTTACAGGAATTCAAATCCTATAAAATTCCAGTGATTCAGCTCAACAAAAATACATCTAAAGATGCTGTATGCCTTGTATTTGAAAAAGTAAATACAGGTGGTGTTCCCCTCTCTGTCTTTGAATTGGTCACTGCATCATTTGCAGCAGAAAATGATAAAGGCAATAATCTACGAGAAGATTGGTACGGTGATCAAAAACAAGCCCTCGAGGGACGTTATCAACGTATTGTTGAAAATCGAAAAATTCTCTCAAAACTTGAACCAACCGATTTTTTACAAGTTATCAGTTTATTAACTACCTATGATAAACGTCAAATTGACAGAAAGGAAGGTAAAACAGGTAAATTACTTTCTGCGGTTTCAGCTAAGCGACAAGCTGTACTGACTCTGACCTTACAGGATTATAAGCAATGGGCGAATGCTGTTGAGACTGGCTTTACTGAAGTCGCAAGCTTCCTTACGAAACAATGTTTCTTCTCAGAACGTGAATTACCATACCGTGGTCAACTTATTCCTCTCGCAGCAATTATGACAAAATTAGCTGAAAGAAAAATGAATTGGCGTGAACCTAAAATTCTACAAAAGTTAGAACAATGGTTCTGGTGTGGCGTCTTAGGTGAGCTCTATGGTGGTGCTGCTGAAACTAGAACTGCCAATGACCTAGAAGATTTCATAGCTTGGGTAGAGAATGATGAAACCATTATCAGAACGATTTTTGACGCTTCATTCCAACCTGAACGACTTGAAACTTTAAGATCTCGCCAAAGTGCTGCTTATAAAGGTATCAATACTTTAGTACTCCGTGAAGGTGCAAAAGACTTCTTTTGGAATGAAACCATTCAGCAACTTGATTTAGATGGCAAACCTTTAGATATCCACCATATTTTCCCTCAACAATGGTGTAAGGAAAAAGAAATAAAACCGGCAGTATATGATTCGATTATTAACAAAACCCCTCTATCAGCCTCCACAAATAGAGCGATTGGAGGTAAAGCACCATCTATTTATTTAAGTCGATTACAGAATTTTAATACGACTCAATACTCTGATGAGCAAATGGATTCAATTCTAGAAGGCCATCTCATACCAACCGATGAGATCCGTAAAGATGATTTTGAATCATTTATGAGATTACGAGCTGATAACCTTATTAGTCTCATATATCAAACTATGGGTAAAACCTTAAGATCTAACCAATTTATTAACCAATACACACAAGCTAATGCAGAGGCAACTTCATGAATGCATCATCTATAGTTTCAAAAGTATGGAGCTTTTGTACCACCCTTCGTGATGATGGTGTTGGTTATGGAGATTACCTCGAACAGATTACGTATCTCATCTTCTTAAAAATGGCTGATGAGTATTCCAAACCACCTTATCGTCGTAATGTTGGCATTCCTGAAAAATATAAATGGGATACGCTTTTAAATACAAAAGGTGCCGAGCTAGAGCTTCATTACATTAGCCTTTTACGAGATCTTGCCAAGGAAAAAGGCATGTTGGGTCAAATCTTTACAAAGGCCCAAAATAAAATCCAAGACCCTGCAAAATTATCACGTCTCATTGAAATGATTGATAGCACTCAATGGGTCACTTTAAATACGGATGTTAAAGGTGATATTTACGAAGGCCTTTTAGAAAAAAATGCCGAAGATACTAAATCTGGTGCAGGTCAATACTTCACTCCACGTTCTTTAATTAAAACGATTGTTGAATGTGTCCGTCCTGAACCGAATAAAACAATTGCTGATCCAGCTTGTGGTACTGGTGGATTCTTCCTCTCAGCGTATGAGTTTTTAACAAAAAATCCTGATGCCCCTTTAGATAAAGATGCAAAAGCATTTTTAAAGAATAGTACCTTCCATGGTAATGAGATTGTCGCAAATACTCGTCGCATGTGCCTGATGAATATGTTTCTGCACAACATTGGTGAAATTGACAAAGATAGTCTTATTTCACCAAATGATGCGTTGATTGCACCTAGTCCAATTACTGTGGACTATGTATTGGCAAACCCTCCATTTGGTAAGAAAAGCTCAATGAGCTTTACCAATGAAGATGGCGAACAGGAAAAAGAAGATTTGACGTATAACCGTCAGGACTTTTGGGCAACCACATCAAACAAACAACTTAACTTCCTACAGCATATTTGTTCGATGTTAAAAACAACTGGACGGGCTGCTGTTGTTGTTCCAGATAATGTTTTGTTTGAAGGTGGAGCTGGTGAAACGATCCGTAAAGAGTTAATGTCCAAAACTGAATTACACACTATTCTTCGTTTACCTACAGGTATCTTTTATGCTAATGGCGTAAAAGCAAATGTACTGTTCTTTGATAACAAACCTGCTAGTAAAGATCCATGGACTAAAGAAGTTTGGTACTACGATTACAGAACGAATGTACACCACACCTTAAAGAAAAAACCAATGCGTTTTGAAGATCTACAAGACTTCATCAAATGCTATAACCCTTTAAATCGTTTTGAGCGTTCTGAAACTTGGCACGCTGAGAACAATCCTGAGGGTCGTTGGAAAAAGTTTAGCTATGCTGAATTAGTCAAACGAGATAAAACGAGTCTTGATGTATTCTGGCTTAAAGACAAAAGTCTGACAGATTTAGATAATCTACCTGATCCAGACATTCTAGCTAATGAAATTATCGAAAATATCGAGTCAGCTTTAGAAAATTTCCGTAGCGTTCTAACGAAACTAGAAAACTAATAAAAAAAGGCTCCCTAGATGGGAGCCCTTTTCATCATGCTGCTTTTGAAGCCCAATGCTTAATTTTATCTAACAGTATTAACTCAGATGTTTCACATTCTATTTTGATGCCTTGTTGCTGTTGCTTTCGATTTAGACTCTCGATTAGGCTATCTATTTTCTCTGCTTTATCACTATCTAACTTATCTAACTCATCATCTGTTGGACTTAAAATAAAAAAAGTCGGTTCTCTATTATTTAAGATTGCCGCTGTTTTCAAGTCATTAACATTCATTAAATAGTTACTGCTTATTCTATCTAAATTAGGCGTTACTGCTGAAACAATTCCACCATAACCTTTAGTTCCTTGTAATGGAACTAAAAGGCTATCATTATTAAAAGCGATATATTTTTGATTAGGGATGACCCCTGATAGTAAAGGGTCTCCCTTTACTTTATCTTTGAATTTTTTAGTAATTCTGTTAATAAGTGCATCACTTTGCACTGTCTTAAATTCTGATCTTACTGTTTTCCTACTACATTCTCTAGCAAGAGTAATAACACGATTATAAAGTCGATCAAGAATTTCTTCTTCTGAATTACCCTTTGCTACACCCTTATCAATCCATTTAATTTGTTCAGAAAAATTTCTACAATTGTTTGCTAAAGCTGGTAATGAAAGTTCAATGACGTCTTGAACATGTTGAATCACAGAACTATCAAAAAGGCATGATAACCTCTCGAACTGGTCCAACATTTTAAAGTTTATAGTCCCATCAATATTAAGTGCCACACCAATATTTAAAAGTTCTTCAGTAGCAAGATCAGGATTCCACTGAATTAAAGACCATTCACCACGTACGATTTTAGAATTTTGTGTTTTAACTAAATGTAGTTTACTCATGGTGCTACAGCTCCCAAACTACTATTGAAATAAGAGGATAACCCATTAAACCTTGCAACACTTCCTTGCAGTCGATCTTTAAAGTATTGCACTAAAATAGCAATAACCACTTTTGTAGTTGGTACGTTTGGAATTAAACTATTAAAGACCTCTTCAATATCACTCGATATCTCATCAAAACATGGCTCATCAAATGCTCTTAGATTATTATTTGATGCATCAATAATAGGTTTCCATGCAATTGTAGATGGATTTCCGCCATGCTGATTTATAAAGAACTCTTCCAACCAATTAGTAAAGTTATGAGCATTTACTAAACCACAGTTTACCCAATCTACTCCACCAAAGATTAAACCATGATCAATAATAGCTAAACTATTTTTATTTAAGAAAATGATATTACCTGGATTTCTATCACAATTACCTATGCAATCATCAAATGTAATTAATTTTTCGAAATCATCCCACTCTGTTAAAGCATCAAAATACTTTGCAAATTCATCAACTGTGCCACTACTGAAAGGTGGCGAGAAATATAGCTTTTTCATATTACTGCTGCCAATACTTCTACAAGCCCAAGCATAATAAAACCCATATTGATGAGCAAATGTATCCGCTGGATCTGCAGGAATATCATCCACAGATATTTTTATAAGAGCTACTCTTGGAGATTGCTTCAAAGATGCTTTATTAGCCATCAAGTACCCAAAACTTTCGTTTATGATTTCTCGATCTCGACTTACAAATGGGAAAATCTTAATAAAAGTATCAACTTCCTCCCCATCAGGCCAACACACTGTAGCCAATCTAGTACTTGCCGAACACCCTCCACTAGTACTACTTACTAGTCTAAGTGTTTCTAGGTACCCCTCTTCTTCAATTATTTCGATAGTCATATTTATAAAATGCAAGAAATATATTTATTTTATTACTTTATCAAAAAAAGAATAGATCGGCTCTAAATAATCTTAAAAATCTACGACTAACAATGAAAATATTTTCGTTCCTCTACGCAATTAAATAAGAATTTATTCCCAAAAAATATAGCCATTATCTTGGGCCTGTGCATAAGCCCACTCCGCCACCTTATGCGACCGCTCTTTATCCGTCAAAAAGCCCAGCACCGATATTCGATCTACAATGATCAAATCCTGTTCTTCATTCCGCTCCTGCCACTTATGCAAAAACTCATCTGATGCAAGTAAATTACTTTTCTTAGAATTACAGCTTGAATCTGCCAATACAAAATTATGACCTGTATCTGAGGGATACATAGACCATGGAATGAAATGATCGACTGCATAACTGCCTTTTTTCATTGGTTTATTGCAGTAGAAGCATTTACATTCTTGTAGTTCTACCAAGATATTTGCCACTGCATTCAACTGGTTCCTATTCGGCTCAAACATAAATTGTTCTAGGTTTGGCAACTGATTCAAAATCGGAGCATTACTGCTATTTTTTCGGATGTAATCAATCCAACGTTTCTGACAAAGTTCTTCAATAATCTCGCTGAATTGACGTAGGCAATACATGACTTGAGGCAGAAGAGTGAGTTGCTTTCCACACTGGTTAAGTTGATATATAAACTCAAAATTTTGACCATTGATGTTTTGCAGATAACGTACAGGCATCTCTTTAACAGTGCGTGCCACATCTTTAACTAACTTCAACCATACCAAGGCATCTCGTCTTAATAATCCTAGCGACGAATAAATCTGTCTAAGCTTAATAATGCGATTCACAATGGCAGCTTGCTTGCCATTGTTTTGATTCAAGATCAGCTGTCCATGATCATTAAAGGTATATGGCACAGCCTGCTTCCAATACAAATCAATAAACTTTTCAGCAATCTCTGTATACTCAAGTGATAGGCTTTCGCCTGAGTCTTCACCTTTTTCAATAGCCAATCGGCTAAGGCTAATCAGTAACGCAAATTTATAGGTACTGCTAAAACTACCTGACTGTAAAATCAGCTGAATATTTTTAAGGAACTTAAGCTGCTCCTGCGCTGTAGGAATAAAATCAGGCATGCTTTCTCCAAAGTAGATTTAACCACTTTTCATCACGATCTGGACGTTTATCTAGCGTAATCCATTGTTGTAATAGTAAAGCTTGATCGATCTGCTTAAGTAAGTCATGCGCTTGCAGCTCATTTAGATCAGTAAAGCTACGCCCGTCTTTCTCACGGTCTGTATTGCCATATTTAAAAGACATGTAACACACACCATTTGGCTTTAGTGCTTTGAATATGCGCCCCATCACTTCAGGCAAGCAATCTCTGTCACAGTGCAACAGAGAAGCACAGGCCCAAATACCATCGTACTTTTCACTCTCATTTAATTCATAGAAACTTTGTTGACGTACTTCAATGCCGGTCAGCTCCTTGGCCTTTTTAATCAGCTCAGCAGAATAATCTATTGCCTCAACTTGATAGCCTTTGTTTTTAAAAGCCAAAGTATCTCGTCCCGAACCACAGCCAACGTCCAGAATCCGAGCACCTTCAGGCAACTCAGCTAAAAATGGCTGATATAGGCTTTCCATATGAACTTCAAACGTTGAAACTGTAAATTCTTCTGCATGTTTATTGTAGTAGTCTATTGTTTTCATTACGGACACTTAGGCTAAAAGACATTTTCAGTCTACAAGAAAACAAAAAAATAAGGGAGCTAAAAGCATCCCTTATTCTCGACTCGCCAACTTATTTTCAATCCATTGATGAATCTCATAAGCTGACCAGCCGATACGATTTTGAGTAATTTTAACTTTCCTTGGGAATGTGGGATCGTAATAAGGTGAATTCTCATCCATCATTTCATAGATAGTTGAACGTCCTACTCCTGTAAACAACACAACTTGTTTGATATTGATAAGCTGATGCATTTGAAATGTTTGACCAATAAATGTATTCATGACCGATTCTCCTTAGATTGTTTAAGCGAGCTGTCTACCGCTCAAACAATCAGGACGTTCTGTAAAAAACTAATTTGAATACTTCAGCACCTTGGCCTAATTCACCGCTCTTACACTTTGCTGCAACCCCTGCTGAATATTCTGTACAAACCCTTCATGCGAAGCTTGTTGCTCTACCACTCGGCTCTGCTCTTGTTCAGGATAGTATTCCTCAAGTACATCTAACCCTTCCTCTATATCTGTTTCAAATCGCGCATTGGCAAAACCCTTCCTTGCCGTAAAGTCCAAAGCCTCCTGATAAAACCCAGCTTGCTTGCTCTGTTCATCAATTTGCTTGGCTTGAGCAATCGCATCATTCAGACTAATGCCCTCACGTAAAGTCAGATCCACGTAGTACACCGGTTGCCGATAGCTTTGTGTGG
The DNA here is from genome assembly GCF_056857555.1 of Acinetobacter sp. L-24. The sequence goes on from NZ_JBSXNI010000043.1 coordinate 223,269, forward strand.
TGCTTTTGCCTCTTAAAGTCAGTTGCAAAGGCAGACAAGACAATAAACCTCCTGAAGCTGCGTGGTAATAACTCAGCCGTGCAGCCAAAGTTCGAATACTGTTAAAGCCCGTGGTTCTAAAGATGAAGGTGCCAAATTCATCTGAGTCATCCAGGTTCACATGTAAACGTCCATAAGGTTTGCAGTTACCGCCTTGAGCAAGAGGACATAAATCTGGCGATGGACAGGGATGTTGCTCTACACCTTGATTGGTTAAACGCTGGCAGGTTTCACCGTTGCCGACACAGACTGACCGTCCTGTCTGTCGGTCAAATAAGGTGTATTCAGCGCGTAAGTTCAAATCAGGATCATTAAAGATCATTCTGACGGGGATTGAGCGTAGCTTTTGATTCGGCGTACTGGCTCGAAGCTGTTCATCTAATGGATGTTTGACCCATCCCTCTTTGCTTTGGATCTGGGAAGTAATGGTGAACTGATCATCTTTTTCAGGCAATCGCTTGCCGTTCTTTTCAATGACACGGCCAATACTGATACGCCCCAATACGGGCGGTGTAATCGCTAAACCTTTAATCATGGAAAATATCCTTAAATTTATTTTCTTACAGATCTTCCGCTGCTATGTAAGAGATGTGTTTCAAAGAAACTCAATAAATCCAATCAACAGAAATAGATTATTGCTAGCAGACCAGCCGTAGATATGTAAGAAGCATGTTTCGAAATAATTGAATCAACTAAAAATGAATGAATAACGTTGCTAGCAACAAAAGCCGCGACCGTTTGCCCTCTATTCCTAGCGAATGGAGGGCGGGGAGCGGTTTTTGCGCTTCGCTATTTGAATGGGCTGAAACAGGCTAGTCGGTATAGATATTGAATCGACGACTGCCCGGCTTTTGAAGGGGGTAAAGCTCAATGAGTTCAGGCTGGTGCTGAAGCAATGCCTTGGTATTCAGGCTGATAGAGTCTTTGGCTTTCTTCCAGACCACAGAGCCATGAGCAAAGGTGGCTCGTTCAGCATCTTTCATCAGCATTTGGATCTGATGCTTCAGCTGGTCAAAGCGTTCCTGCTTATGCTGAATCTCTTCTTTCATTTTAATGAGCTGATCGAACATCAAATTGGCATTTTCATTTTGCGAGAGATCTTCAACGCTCAGCGGTACATGCGCTGGATAGAGTTGCAGAATGGCTTTGGCTGCGGATTCACTGGCATCGACTGATGGCGGAGTATCCATTTCCACACATTCCCAGAAATAACGCTCTGCCTGAATGATGTGTTGAATCACTGATTCAGAACGGCTGACTTTAAAGATCTTGGTTTCATGCCCACAGATCAGGACACAGACATGCGCTGCCTGTTTACCTGTCACTGCAAGTTGGTGCTGTACCTGACACAGTACGTATAAAGGCACACCATCTCGCCATAGTCTGGCACCATGTTCTCCGGCAGTCTTACACTCCAGGATCTGTACGTCATCACTACCCACGACTGAGTAATCTAGATTTGCTAGCATAAAAGCTTTGTCGGGATCGGGGTGCTGAAGCACGGCATTCACTCGTCTCACTTTATTATTGGTGTGCAGACTGTAGTACTCAGCCACCAATGGCTCTAGCTGTTTGCCCCAATACAACGGTGCAACGCCTGAGCTGTCATCATCTATATTCTGCTGAGTTCGACCGGTCTTGATCATCCACAGTTCCAACATTGACATGTAGGGATTCAATCCACATGCGGTTGCGGCATCACTACTGCCAATACCTTGCTTACGTACTTCCAGCCATTCCTGGTAATCCATGTTTTTGGTATTGGCTAAACGCTTGGCAGTCGTTGTTCGTTTAGCGACTGTATTGGATTGATTGCTCTCATTCGGAATTGGGAAATGAGTTCGTTGAGGGATATTTATCGGTGCAATCTGATTCATGCTTTAATCCTTATAAATAGTGTGGTCTGTAAAAATTTTCGGCATAAAAAAAGCCACATCTGGAGATGTGGCAAAAGGGGATTTTCACTGGAGAAGGATCATCTACATGACCCTTGACCATTATTGTAATAGCACTAGCTTAAATGAAACTTAAACTACTAAGCGAAGCGCCTGTTCTAATCCACGCTGCTTTAATGCAGCACCTGCACCAAACCAGGCTGAATCGAGGCGATGATCCGTACTCATGGCACGACGTTCATGATCGGCAAACTCGGTGATTGAACACAGCAAACCATAGGCAGTATCTTTGGCTGAGCTAAGCTCTGCACCACGACCTTGTCCATTAAACATGTCCATGACTTTAGCCATGGCACGCCCATTCGGTTCAGGCTTTTCTTTGACTGGAGTTGGAGTAGCGATATTGCGATAGAATTGAATGATGTTCTCCTCCTGATCGGCAGCACTCATGCTGGTATTGTTAAACACTGCATCAAAATAGGCAGCCGCTTCTCCTTGGGTGACTTTACGTTGAGTCAGCTGTTTCATTTCATACATATGCTCATCCCAGGCACGGACTGAGATGCCCAATTGCTGCTTAACCTTGTCAGCATCGAACTTAGTACTGTGTGGGACTTTCACCACACCCGCACTGCTACTCTGTCCACGCAAGGCAATCGCAAGCGTGTTATTGCAGACCACACGGATATTGGTGAACTGTGCTGTGGTGGCCAACGTACCGTCACATGCGGTTGCCAATAAGATATAACCATTACTGACATCCTTGCCCTTGAGTGCCGTAGATTGTCCGGTGCGTGCCAATGCCCAGAACTTCTTGCCCCCTTTGAGTACACCCGCAGTTTCCAATTCAAAGCCGGATTGCTCAGTCAAATCCCGGTAGAACTCCAGAATCTCCATCGGTTGCACTTCCTGATAACGCTGACTGACCACAGATAAGGGAGCATGGGTATCGGAACGATACAGTACTCGCTGTTCTTCATAGGGCATGATGATGCTCTGCCCGCGTTCATTCTTTGCCATATAGCTGACATCGGAAGATTTAATTCGCCAATCCATGCCTGCTTGCTGGGCCCAGATTTCAATCGGCTGATTTTGAGTGAGTTGATTACCTAAGCCATGCCAAGGGGTATCACCGACATAAGCCATTTGTTCGACTTGATGCGCCATATCTTTTCTCCTGAACCGGGTTAATCAAAATTGCGTTGGCAATGGTGACAGTGGAAATAACGAACAGATGCAGCTACTGGTCGAGATGGTTGAATGAAACTATCAATCAAACCACCAACCACTGCCCCTGCAATTCCACCCATCCACGGAGAGATCGGCATTGACAAACTTTTCGAAATGCTGGCACCAATACCGGCACAGGTCATTGAAGACAGGCTGCCCTGACTGGAGGACTGCTGGTTCACCACACGGCTGACGTTTTCGGAATGGCAATACGGACATGTAATATTCATAAGATATACCTCTAAAATGAAAAAAAGGCTTACCGTCTGATAAGCCTTTGAATGTAGGAATAAACATTCATTGTTCATGTAGATGATGTATATCTATGATTTTTTGGAATCAATACGCTCCCCAGGATCTTCTGCAGTATTAAATTGGGGCTTTTTGGGCCACCATACTCGTGGGTATTGATCAACTTTCTCGATCATGGCTAAATAACGGATGACCTCAAAAGCATTACTTACAAATTTTGGGTTGCTTCGTTTAATCATTCCGATACCAAGTCTACCTTCCTGTTTATAGCGCTGCTTATGTTTACTCTGATTACAATTAAAGAATTCACCACACCCCTTAGTAATCTTCTCCTTCCATAGCTGCCCAATCTCTTGCCCATAATAGCCGTCCTTACATTTAGGTGTCCCGTTATAGATCACCAATAAATGACAATGGTAGCCTTTCGACTTGCCTCCCTGCTCTAAGCGATATGCATATCCAATTTGACCTTCAAAAATCGTATCTTTGTCATGTAGCCGTTTAAGCAATATTCTTATATGTTCAGAAAATTTAGTCACTCCAGGATGAGTCTCTAATGAATAGTATAGATCGACCCTTACCAAAAGTAGTTTACGGTGTCGGCTGAGAAGGTTTTTAAAGTACTTTTCGAGTGTATTCCAATTATTCTTTCTCTTGTTTTTAGCACTACTTAAAAATGAATTCTGTTCTTTCCTTAGTCCAATTTGAAATTGTTTAAATACCATGGGACTTAAAAAGATAGTCTCATCTTCTTTTTTAATTAGCTCAGGTAGCAAATCAAAGTAAGCCTGAATCAAAGGGCTGTAGGTTCTGTTTGAATCATAAATTAATTTTGCATCTTCTCTAAATCTGTTTAAGTCAGATTCCAACTTTTGCCAGCGATACGTTTTCTTAATCACTTCCTTCATCAGGTTTTCAATAGCGAGTAAGGTTTGTGGTTCATTCATCGTTGGTGTCCTATGGTTAATTCCATAGGAGTGACAGATCTGTATTTTTTAAATTTGAAGTAGGTGAGTTATTTTTCTCTAAATAAAACACCTTCATCATTTGGGGATGATGAAGGTTATTAAGTTGTTTAAGTATTTAATAATATTATTTAATAATATTAAATATATATCCCAGCTATTCTCAGGCTGACTAAGCAAGGAAGCACAGGACTGAAATGAAAACTTCTACTTCTATAGCAAACAGGGAAAATCTTACGAATTACCCTGTTTTTACAGAGAAAAGTGAAGCGTAAGTTAAGTCTTGTTATAGACTCTCTTTGATGTTTTAGTTTTACCTGAACTTCCATTTTTTTTAATCAACCATTTTGGAAGCTCTTGGTAAATATTATCATCTAGCAGATCTTGATAAACTATATAACTTGCCAGATGCCCAACAATCTTCTTAGATAGTTGTTTTTGAGTGGTTTCAACTACGACTTGGGTGCATTGGAGTTCTTTCAATACATGGGCTATCTGTAATTTTTTCACATAACCATTAACTCTCATCCCTGAATCGTAATCACTTTCAATTTTTCGGCATGCAAATTGCCATAGTCTTTCCAATTCAGAAAATAGATCAGGATGCTCTACCAGTGTTTGTGCCTTAAACATAAAAACCACATTAGCGGCATAACTTGTTATTTGATCTTGAGATTTTCTTTCATTACCGTCCCAGTAACCAAGATAGGCTGTAATTTCAGATATTGGTTTTCTTTTTTTATTGTCCTGCAACATGCCAGAAAATATTTCGGAAAAATCCTTATAAGTTAATCGAAATGAAGGATTACAACCAAATAAACAGCGCACAATCACTACATCTGTCTTCATCGCAGATTTTAACATTGCTTCAACTTTAGCTAGTCGACTCAGGTGTCGCTGAACATGAAAAAGTTTATAAGGCTGATCTACAGCTTTTATAGGCCTTGAAGTAGTTTCAACAGGCTGATCTATGCTCATTAAGCTTTGTTCTGGTTGTTCAACATCAGTAGATTCGACATCTAATCGTGCCTCATCCTGAAAACCAGCCTCTTCTATCAGATCACTCCGTTCTAAAGTGGTTTCATCAACCTGCTGTGTACCCATTTCAGGTGGAATTATTTCACTACTTTTTTTTATCTGTTTTTGTCGAGATTCTGCTTTAAAAAATAAAGGTTGAGTGAATCGATATTCAGCAACAATACTATCAAACTGTTCTTTAATCCTTTTTTCTTTAATTTCCACACCTAAAAAAGTATCCAACATGGAAGCAAGATACTCATCACAGGTTTGTTTTTTATAAATCAAAAAAAAGTACTTTAGTGTTCTAGAAACAGTTTTACCTTCAAGCTTTCTTTGCAACCTTCCCAAGTTATCGCGATTCCTAAGAATGCAAGAAAATTGTAAAAGTTGTCGGGTAATGAGGCTCTCTATATTTTCAGATTGTTTTGTTAATTTATCACGAACAGTATCTGCACCAGGATAAAATGCATCATAAGCCGATTCCTTCAATGTCATGATAAAAGTTTCAATTTCAACAGCTAGTGAAAGATACTGTTGCATGTCCCAAGCTGCAAAATTTTCCTGATAGATGATTGAAATCCGCTGGATATATTCCCTTGCATTCTCTGACAAATGAGCAATATTCCAGATCGTTTTTGCACGTCTTCCTAAGCAAAAAAATAAAAGATGCTGGATATCTTGCGGGTCATTAGCCCGAAGATACGTGAATTTAAGTTCTATTCGCTCAGTGCCTGAATTTAACTTAATTTTACGAAGTGCAGATACCACCACCTCATGTATATAATCCTCTTGAGACTGTTTAGGTTTATCCTGTATTTCTCCAAGTCGTTCTAACTGATACAAAAATCCAAGAAACCACTTTTGAATAAATGCCCAATTATCATCCACCCCATCAATAAGTAAAAAATGTTTTAATTGAAAAGAGGGGAAAAGACTTTGCCTCAATACATTATTCAGGTTTTGGACACTGATTTGCACTGATGTATCTTGTTCAATAGACAAAGATGCAGATAAATCGTCTGCGATTTGTTGAACAAATATATCTTCATTTAGAGGAGATGCTGACTGAACAAAAAATACTGCGTAGTATTCCAGATTATCCTCAGTCGCTCGAAATGGTTTATACAGTATACGAATGATACTTTCGTTGGCTTTGAGGCAGTTTAATAATTTAGACTTTTTATTGATTATCCGATTAAAATTTGACAGTTGCTTGCCATCTTTCCTGAATGTAATTTTAGCTGCTATAACATATAGCATCCCTGCCTGTTCCAACAATGAAGATATATCCTGTTTCACATCCAATGCAAACTTTTCAAGTGCTTCATCCTGATGATCGCTAAACACCTGAACAGTATTACTCTGTTCCTCAACATAAGAATGCTTTTCCTGCTGACTTTTATAACGGTAGGCAAGATACTCCTTTAAAAATTCCTCTGCGTAATCCTCTTCATCTAGTTTCCAACATCCTGAAGATTCATCCACTAAAACAATACTCTGATATTTCCTTTGGATTTTGGGATTGGATTGAGTTTTTTGTACAAACGTAAGAAACTTTCGCAATTCAAAAAAGTGATTTTGATTTATATCCTCAAGTCTAAAGTTTGGAAAAAACTTTATGCGCTTCAAAGCATCAATCAACAGCCTAATGTTTTTTTGATTGAAACGATCATCAGGAAAAACTAGATCCCCCTTATAGCTCTCCAATAAAAATGGAACAACCTCATCAACAAGTTGATAGACATTAATAACATCATCCATTTGTAAAAGTTGATCACGATTAGCACCCAAAACCTCAGCATTGGAATAAATTATTTTTATAAATTTATAAAAATCAATATTTTTATTCATTACAACCGCATAAAATTAATTTAACTATTTGATTTTATTTTACTAAAAATAATTTAAAATACAAGTTTAGCACTTTAAAATTATCATTAAAATTCAAGTTTATTAGACTAATTATCACCTTAATAATATAGTTTAAAATTTATAAAAATATTCTAAATTTACCATATAAATATAGGTAACTTAGACACCATAAAGTTCACTCAGATATCAACCATCAACTCTTTCAGGCTCGATCAAAATCCCATCCAGATCGACCTAAACTTTAAAAAATCACGGACAAAAAAACGCGCCTATGCGCGTCTTTAAGTGATTGGCTAATCTCAATTTAAGGTATTCAGAGCAATATTTTTCTAAGCAATCAGTGAGTCTAGCAGAGTCAAAATTCAGCTGATTTTGACATCCATCCTTTTATTATCTCCCCATACCACTCCATCAATCTCACTCGCTCATCCCAATATTGCGCTCGGTTATAGGCCGAACGAATTCTATTCTGGGGAACATGAGCAAGCTGGCGTTCAATGGCATCTGGATTAAATAAATTAGATTCATTAACAACAGTACTGAACAAAGATCTAAAACCATGAGTAGTCATTCGCCCTGCATAACCACAACGCTTTATCACGGCCAAAATAGACTCGCTACGCATAGGTTCTTTGTTATTCAAACGATGGGGAAATAGCAGTTCCTGATTATGAGTAAGTCTCAAAGCATGAAGCTCAGCAATCATCATGTCAGTCAACGGCACACGATGTGAAAGTCGGTTCTTCATTCGTTCTTCAGGAATATCCCACTTACGCCCTTCCAAATCAAACTCTTCCCAACGTGCTTGCAGTAACTCACTGACCCGAACGCCTGTCAGCATAATCAGGACAATGGCATGATGTGTTTGAGCATCGGCAGGATAAGCCTTAATACGTCTAAGAAATTCAGGCATCTCAGAGGCAGAAAGCGAAGCCAGGTTTTTGACCCTTTTATTCTTAAGGGCATAGACTAAATCACCTGCCGGATTGTCATAGCGATATCCATGGGCAATAGCGTATTTCATGACCATGCCACAACGAGACAAGGTACGTTTTGCAATTTCAAGCGAGCCTCTTGCCTCAATTTTCTTAATGATCTGCAGAATCTCAGGTGCCTGAATCTGATTAATACGCTTATTAGCAAGAGCAATATAAAGCTCATCCAATGAAGCTCGAACATTACTGATGTGTTTGGATGACCAGGTTTCTTTTTGATTATTAAACCAATCTTCTGCAACTTCTTTGAAATAGGGCTTTAAGTCTTCATGCAATACTGATCGTGAGTATCGATGCTTAAGCTCATATGCAAGCTCCCTTGCCTTTTTTAAGCTTAAATCTGGATATAGGCCAAGCGATTCAGACTTACGTTCACCATGGACAGTGACGCGTACATTCCAATATTTTTGACCTTTGGTGGTAATGATGAGGGATAAACCATGTAAATCCGAAAGACGATACTGTTTATCTTTCGGCTGTGCTTTTCTGCATTCAGTATCTGTAAGTGGCATGTCGATTACCCATAATTGATGTATTAAGTTCTGGGTAAATTTTCCCAATATTTACCCGCAAAGAGCAAATATGGGGTCAAATAGGATCAGACAATATCGGACAAACAGGCATGAAAAAAAGCCTTTAAACATTGAGTTTAAAGGCTTTTTTAGATTCCGATGGATTACTTCGGAAAGAATTTTGGTGGAGGTGGCGGGAGTTGAACCCGCGTCCGCCAGCACTACGCTCGAGAATACTACATGCTTAGATATCGTCTATTGTTTTAACTCTTTGTGACCCGACGAACAGGGTACAAATCGCGATCCTCTTAATTTAGTACAAAGCCCCGAGGCTTGGCTTTATACGGACTTGTGTGCGTGCGCTTCAGTCGGACTCTCTAACCACAAGTATTCGGAGAGGCGGACAAGCTGCCCTTAGGCAGCTAGAGCGTATGATTCGTCGTTTGCGACTAAAAAATGCAAATTTGATTTACGAGAGAAAATGCGCTCTCGGCATGCATCTATGAGTTTCATCACCAGCGTCGAAGCCAGAAACACCCCCAAAGTACAAGGCAATCATAGCATAAATGTCAAAAATTACGATGTATTTTCTGAACATTTACACAACTTGATGCGCTTAATTACATTATTGCGCTAATATTTTACTTTTCAAGCCAAATAACAGAAAAATTATGAGCTATTTACTGGCACTAGATCAGGGAACTACGTCAAGTCGGGCCATTATTTTTAATGAACATGGACAAGTTCAGGCAACGGCTCAACGTGAAACGCATATCCACACCCCACATTCAGGCTGGGTGGAACAGGATGCACAGGAAATCTGGAGCTCACAGATTGCGGTGGTACAGCAAGCTTTAGCGACTGCAGGTATTCTGGCAAAAGATATTAGAGCCCTTGGCCTGACTAACCAGCGTGAAACCACTGTAGTCTGGGATCGTCGAAACGGCAAACCGCTCGCCCCGGCAATCGTCTGGCAGGACCGTCGTACGTCTGATTGGTGTAACCGGCTGATTGAACAAGGCCTGATGTCCAAAATTCAGCAAAAAACAGGCTTACGGATTGACCCTTATTTTAGTGCGGGAAAATTGGTCTGGTTTTTAGAGCATGTCGAGGGAGTACGAGCACTCGCTGAACAAGGCCATGTGGCATTTGGTACGATCGATAGCTGGCTGATCTGGAATCTGACCCAAGGCGCAGAGCACGTCATTGAAGCCAGTAACGCTTCTCGTACCATGTTGATGAATCTGCAGCAACAGTCGTGGGATGAAGAGCTACTCGAGCTGTTTAATATCCCTGCTTCGGTCTTACCGAAAATTATTTCTTCTGATTGTTATGTCGCTGACACTGCTTCTGGCTTACTGGGGGCCAATATTCCCATCACCGGCATTTTGGGGGATCAGCAGTCTGCCCTCTTTGGCCAGTCCTGTTTTGAGGTGGGCAGTGCTAAAAACACCTATGGTACTGGCTGCTTTATGCTGTTCAATACCGGACATAATATTCAGCTTAGCCAGAACAAGCTGCTTTCTACTCTTGCCTGGCAAGCCCAGGACCAAACTACCTATGCGCTCGAAGGCAGCGTATTTATGGCTGGTGCTGTAGTGCAATGGTTACGCGATGGCCTCGGAATTATTCAAAAAAGCAGTGATGTGGAAAAACTGGCGCATCAGGTCGAGCATAGTGACGGCGTGGTTCTGGTTCCCGCATTTACCGGACTGGGCGCGCCGCATTGGGATAGTGAAGCACGTGCCTTACTCTGTGGCATGTCACGCGGTACGACCAAAGCGCATATCGCTCGCGCAGCATTAGAATCAATCGCCTTTCAGGTATCGGATGTGCTCAGTGCGATGCAATCTGATATTGCACATCCCCTTAAAGAACTGCGGGTTGATGGTGGTGCCAGCAGCAATGACATGCTAATGCAATTTCAGGCCGATATTCTGAATGTACCGGTACTGCGTCCGCAAATGCTGGAAGCTACCGCCTGGGGCGCAGCCGCTATGGCCGGATTAAAAGCTGGCGTATTTTCCGACCTGAATGAAATTTCCCAGTCCTGGCAGCTGGACCGTGCTTTTGAACCCAAAATGCAAAATGACGAAAGAGAAATGCATTTAGCCAAATGGCAAAATGCCTTGAAACGGGCTAAATCTGATCTCTAAATCCTCTAGGTTCATATTTGATCATCATAAAAAGCACTGTTAAACAGTGCTTTTTAGCTTCCTCAATTCACGATTTCATTAATAGGCATAAGACGCAATCGCTGTTGCAATCGCCTTATCTTCATCATTGACCATGGTCATGCGCATGGTGCAGCCCTTACGCCCCAAACGTAAGGTTTCTGCACGTGCAATAAAATATTTGCCACGTCCAGGCGCCAGATAATCCACCCGCATATCGACCGTCGCCAGACGCGACACTTTTTTAATGGTATCTGCAATCGTTTCCGGTTCAGCTTTTTTATACAGTTCGCCCATGGCCACAATACCACCGACGCTATCCAGTACAGTTGCAGCCAGACCGCCATGCAGAATCTGGAAAGCCACATTACCAATCATGAAATCCTGCATTTCTACATAGGCCTCAATCTGGCCCTCGACCACCCGCATGGTCATGCCGTTATGCTTAAAAAAAGGAGAGCTATTAAAAGCATGTACCAGCTGGTTCAGGACTACATCAATATCCACTTTCGAGCCCAGATGTATATTACCGGTCCAGTTTCTCTCTGTCTTACTCATCACTTTGCCCGAATCCACCACAATAAAAAACCGCTAATTTATGCCCAAAAATTTGAGTTAGGGCTACAATAGAGGCCTAGTTTAATACTGATTACTGAGATTTTTATGACTTATACGTTCAATCGTCCCGCGTTTCCTGCAACTCGCATGCGTCGTATTCGTAAAAATGAACATTTACGTTCGATGGTTCGTGAAACCCATCTCGCGGCAGATCATCTCATTTATCCAGTATTTGTCCTGCCAGGACAAAACCAGACCCAAGATATTCCAAGTATGCCGAATATCCAGCGTCTGTCAGCGGACTTGTTGTTAAAAAAATCAGAACGTCTACTGGAACTCGGTGTCAATAAACTGGCGCTATTTCCGGTCACCCCACAAGAAGATAAAAGCCTGACTGCAGAAGCTGCGTGGCATGAAGATGGTCTGGTACAAAACACCTTGCGTTTATTGAAAAAAGAACTGCCAGAAATGGTGCTGATTACTGACGGCGCATTAGACCCGTATACCACGCATGGTCAGGATGGCATTATTGATGAGAACGGTTATGTCTTAAATGATGAAACGGTCGAGTGCCTGATTAAACAGGGCTTGAGCCATGCCGAAGCCGGTGCAGATGTGTTTGCTCCAAGTGACATGATGGATGGCCGGATCGGTGCGATTCGTCAGGCCTTTGAGCAAAATGGTCATATCTATACTTCGATCATGGCCTATTCAGCCAAATATGCATCAAGTTTCTATGGTCCGTTCCGTGATGCAGTCGGTTCTGCCAGCAATTTAAAAGGCGGCAATAAATACAATTACCAGATGGATGTTGGTAACCGTGCTGAAGCCCTGCATGAAATTGCGCTGGATATTCAGGAAGGTGCAGACATGGTGATTGTTAAACCGGGCATGCCTTATCTGGATATCGTCCGCGAAGTCAAAGACACTTTTGGCGTACCAACCTTTGTCTATCAGGTCAGTGGCGAATACGCGATGCTGGCTGCGGCAATTCAAAATGGCTGGTTATCTGATAGCGTCATTTTAGAATCATTGATGAGCTGTCGTCGTGCCGGTGCAGATGGTATCTGGACCTATTTTGCTGAAGAAGCTGCGCTTAAACTGAAAGACATGAAGTAAAAGGATTTCGGCGCAATGCATATTGCCATTGTCGGCGCTGGCATCACCGGTTTGATGTCGGCGCTGGAACTGCTTGAACAGGGATGTTCTGTTACCCTTTTTGATCAACAGGCCGCCGGACAGGCTGCATCCTGGGCTGGAGGAGGAATCCTTTCCCCGATGTATCCCTGGCGTTATCCCGCTGCTGTAAATGCTCTGGCTCGACATGCCAAACCCATGTATCAGGACTGGAATCAAAAACTGCAACCTTTCACTGGCATCGATTTCCAGATTCATGAAACAGGTATGCTGATTTTTGATGAATCCGATTTTGAAATCGGTTTAAGTTATGCCAAAACACATCAGGATCCGCAGCAACAGGCAGAATTGCTTGATCAGGCTAAACTGCAACAGATCAATCCAAGAATTAATCAGAGCAAATTCAAGCAGGCGATTTATTTCCCTGAACTGGCGAATATCCGTAATCCACGGTTATTACAGTCGATCATTCACTATTTGAAGCAGCATCCTCGTGTCACCTGGCAAGAAGACTGTAAAATCACTCGGCTCAATATTCAGCAAGGCTGTGTAAAAAGTATCTCAGATGAACATAGCCAGGTTTTTCAGGCAGATCAATATGTGTTCACAACCGGAGCATGGTCGCAACACTGGTCACAGCAACTTGGTTTGGAAATTCCGGTACAGCCGGTTCAGGGCCAGATGCTGCTGTTTAAAACGCCAGAAAACTGGCTGCCGACCATGTGCATGCATAAGGTGATGTACCTGATTCCACGTCAGGATGGACATGTTTTATGTGGTTCCAGTATGCGTCAGGTCGGTTTTGACACCTCGCCTTCTAGCGAAATCCGGCAGGATATTTTACAGGCGTGTATCGAGATGGTACCGGAACTGGCAGATTTTCCGCTGGTCAAGCAATGGGCCGGATTAAGACCCAGCTCACCCGATGGTATTCCCTATATTGGCAAAATTCCCAAGCTATACAATGCCTGGGCCAATTTTGGACATTTCCGGAATGGTTTATGCATGGGGCCGGCATCAGGCAAACTACTCGCTCAACTCATCCTTAAAAAAATGCCAATCGTTGATCCAGCTCCTTATGATCCTGTCCGTTTATTAGAGCCCAGTCGTTTAGTGCTTTAGGATATTATCCAGTGCTTCTTTCAGAGTTGGATAATGAAACTGGAATCCAGCCTCCTGCAAGGCTTTGGACTGTACATACTGACCGTTTAAGACCAGTTGTGACTGTTCTCCCAGCATCATTTTCAGACTGCATGCGGGTAGTGGAAGTAAGGGTTTGCGCTTCAGAATCTGGGCCGCAGTTCGTGCAAACTGGGCCTGACTACTTTTTTCTGGCGCGACCACATTAAAGATCTGCTCGGCTGTATCCTCAAGTATCAAGAATTCAATCGCTCGCAGTACATCGTCTAGATGCACCCAGGTCACTGGCTGACGTCCATGACCAATCCGCCCGAACAGATTCAATTTAATCGGCAATAGCATCTGCGGAAGAATCCCGCCACCTTTGCCAAACACCACCGCAAAGCGAACAATCTTGGTGTTCTGGTTAGTATAGGACAAGGCCAGCTGTTCCCACTTTGCACAAAGTTCAGACATAAAAATATCTTGTGGCGGACTTTGCTCCGTGCAGACCTGTTCCCAGCGCTCATTGGGGTCAATGCCATAATAACCAACGGCCGATGTTGAAATAATTCGTTTCGGTTTAAGCTGATTTTTTTCTAAATAATCAAAAACCTGTTTGGTGGTGTCTAAACGGCTATCCAGCAATTTCTTTTTACGCGCTGCCGTCCAGCGGCCTTGACCAATGCTTTCGCCAGCCAGATTGACCACATAATCAAGCTGATGCTGTTTTAATTCATCCAACTGGTTAATCCAGTGAAAGTCCGGATGTGGTTCAGGTTTATTTTTCTGACGGGTCAGACCAATCACCCGATAATCACGATCCAATAAAAACCGTACGAGATGACTGCCAATAAAACCACTCGCTCCCGTCACCAGCACTACAGGTTTATACATCAGTCATTCTTCGCCTTATTATTTTCTTGGTTTAAATTATACGCCACTCATCTTCAGCTTTTTTAAAGCAGGAATATTTTTGTAGTGGAGAATTTGTATCTTTCATCATTCAATCAATTTATGAAGATCGGCTGTCACACAATGATTCATCAATACTCACTGAGGCGAATGGCCAAACATTTTCTCTGCCATACGCTGGGCCTGCTTGCCATAAAACCAGTACGTCAGCAGATACAGCGGAATCGCAATCATCAAAAACATGATCAGCACAATGCTCATAAACTGTGGTTGCTGTAGATACAGCAGAAAGTCCTGCCAGGCATTCGGATTGGAACGGGTGGCGATCACAATACCGAGCAAGAGAAACAATAAATTATAGCCCCAATAAATCAGGCTAAAACCGAGCGTGAATTTTTTACGTTCTGCCTGGGTCGGCGCACGTTTTTGCTGTTTTAGAAATTTAAAAAGCACCCAAATCATGGCTACCAGATAGGGAATAATCGTCAAGATTGCCCCCATACCCATCGGTAATAGGGCTGCCACCACACCACAAATACAGGTAAAA
Organism: Acinetobacter sp. L-24; assembly: GCF_056857555.1. Next base: position 238,499 of record NZ_JBSXNI010000043.1, read on the forward strand.
ACAAAACAGATAAAGAAAAACCAGGTAAAATAACGACTTAGTGGCAGCATATGCATGACTCGGTGATCTTCAACAGGTGAGTATAAAAAAAATTAAATTTTTTTTCATTTTATTGTCAACCATCCACTAGAGGGTGACGTTATATAGAGTACAAGGGGCAAAAATTTGGACTGGCATCCACGAATTTTTGCTGACCTTTAGAGCTAAAGCAATAAGTCTTAGTGTACAGGAAAATTTTGAATAGCAGCCAAAATCTTCCTGTAACACAAATTTGACCGACGATTTCATCATCACTCGAATCGTCGGTTTTTATTTTTTAAAATCCCTATTTTTAACATCTGAGGGCTTGCAGAGCCTTTAATATCTGATGATCCGGATACAACCGTCCATTAATATCCATACTGATCAAAATAAATTCAGCTTAAGCATCACCAACAATTCGCTGAAATATCGTTTTACAAGTAGATTTTTACCTGTGCTTTTTCCTATAGTAGCAAGGCAGATATCTTGGGGTTCACTACATGGCAGTTCATTTTCTTCACACTTCCGATTGGCATCTGGGACAATTTTTCCATAACCATGACCGTGAATTTGAACATGCGCAGTTTTTGACTTGGCTACTTGAGCAAATCAAAGTAAAGCAACCGCATGCCCTGCTGATTGCCGGCGATATTTTTGATGTGATCAATCCTGCGTCCAGTGCGCAAAGACAGCTATACCAGTTTCTGGCCGATGCCCACGATCTGGCGCCACATATGCAGACCCTGATGATTGCAGGCAATCATGATTCCGGTTACCGGATTGAGCAGGTTGAACCCTTGCTGGCCAAATTCAATGCCAAAGCAGTGGGAATAGTAGGCCGCACGGCAGAAAATACCTTGAACCTAGATCGTCTGCTTATTCCTATTTATGATCAGGATAAAAATATCATCGCCTGGTGTCTGACCCTGCCCTATTTACGCAGTGCCGAAATTACCGGACTGAATGAACATACCAGCAATAACCAGAACGCGATCAGTTATCTGCATCAACAACTGATTGCCGAAGCCAAAGCCCGCAAACAGCCACATCAGGCACTGATTTTAATGTCACATGCGCACATGCAAGGTGGTGAGACCTCGGACTCCGAGCGTCCGATTATTGTCGGCAATGAAGAAGCCCTGTCGACGGCGCTGTTTGATGACGTGATTGATTATGTCGCGCTAGGGCATTTGCATAAACCACAAAAAGTCGGTCAGCCGCATATTCGCTATAGTGGTTCCCCAATCCCTTTGTCATTTAGTGAAATCCATTACCAGCATCAGGTGGTTGAAGTCCGGATTGATCCCGAACAAAACCCGGAAAACCGCTTTCAGTACGATGCCTTAAGCATTCCGCGTACTGTCGAGCTGTTCCGCATTCGTGAAAAGCTGGAAAATTTAATCACTACAATTCAGGCCTTGCCTGCCGGAGAAATCGGGCAGCTTTCTGCACGGCATTTTCTGGAAGTGGAATACACCACTGATGCGCCGCCTCCGGTAGACCTGCGTCAGCAAATAGAACAGGCCCTACCTGCTAACCGTTACCGACTGCTGCGCATCAGCCGGATTTACCAGCAACAGGTCGACCTTAGTTCAAGCCAGTCTAAAATTGATCTGGCACCCCCTACCCCGGAATCGCTATTTTTCAATATCTGGAAAAAAATGGGCTATAAGCAGGATCATTCGGTACAACGGGATTTTCAGGAATTACTGAATGAAGCCCAACACGAACTTGCACAAAAACAACAAGCCTAGGATCGGCCATGAAAATTTTACGTCTAAGTCTTAATAATCTGGCCTCCCTCACCGGCACCCATCATATTGATTTTGAATCGAGTCCTTTGGCTCATGCCGGCCTGATTGCCATCACCGGCAAGACTGGTGCCGGGAAATCTACCCTGCTCGATGCCATGTGCCTGGCGCTGTATAATGAAATCCCCCGCCTAAAAGGTGCCACAGGCAGCCTGAAAGATACTGGCGGTCAGGATGTGTCCATCAAGGATTCCAAGAATATTCTGCGCCGTGGCTGCGTGCATGGTTTTGCCGAACTGGAATTTATTGCACTCGACAGCAAACGCTATATGGCACGCTGGGAAATTAAACGGGCACGCCAGAAAGTCGATGGCAATCTAAAAGTAGACCGCTACGTCAAATGTCTGGATGATGATACGACACTGACGCAAAAAATATCGGAAGTCACACCCTTGATTGAAAAACTGGTGGGCTTAAGTTTTGAGCAGTTTACCCGCGCAGTTTTGCTCGCACAGTCGGAAGTCGGTGCCTTTCTTAAAGCTAAAGATAATGAACGCGCAGACTTGCTGGAATATCTCACCAATTCACAGATTTTCAGTCTGGTTAGTCAGAAAGCCGCAGAGAAATTCAGCGAAGTCAAAAACCAGCGCAACGATCTGGAAAAGTTGATCGGGCATATTGAAATTCTGTCTGAAGAAGACATCAGCACTTTACAGCAGCAGCAGAGCTCTTTGTCTTTGCAACTTCAGAATTTGCAGCAATCAGAAAAACTGCTAGAAAATGAGAAACAATGGCATCTGGACCGACATAAACTCTATGCAGAAGTCCATGCCAAAAAAGAAGTCTACGAAGTACAGCAAGATGCAGTAAATAAATCTGCAGGACAGCAACAGCTACTGGAGCAGCTGGATGAATTCCAGTCGATTCGGGATCAGTTTGTGAGTCGTACCCGTCTAGCCCCTCAAAAAGAGCAGATTCAGCACCAGCACACCCAATTTACGCTGGAATTTGAAACGCTCAAACAGAGCTTTGTAGCAGAAGAAGCCAAACTTACAGCCTTACAACAACAGCAGCACCAGTTTCAGCAACACTTGGCAAACCTGAAACCGCATCTGGAGGCAGGTTTAAGGCTGGATCATGCAATTGATACGGTATCAGAGCGGTACAAAAAACTGCATGCAGAGCAAAGCCAGTTTCAAACCCTTCGTCTACAGCCTTTAGAAGAACAACTGCGACAGCAACAACAGACTTTGAATCAGCTACAAGCTCGGCAAGAAAAGGTTGCACAACAATTGGCTGAATCTGGCTTTTTAAATGTGTTCGATCTGGAGCCGCAAAGTACCTTGCAACGCATACAAGACTTTATGCGTCAGTATCAGCAACTGCAGCAACAGAATCCGGACAGCCTGAAGCAGCCTTTACCTGAACTGGAAAAAACCGTTACAGTACTTTCAGGAAATCTGAACAAGTGGATACAACAGCATCATAGTCTGGAACAGCTAGAAGAGCATCTCAAAACCATTCAGGAAATGCGTCAGCAACGCCAAGCGGAACAGCGTCAGCTCGACCTGCTGCAACAGCAGGTACAACAAATCGTTCAACAATCACAAGAATTTGAACAACTGCAATCTGCTGTAAATAGCCAACAGCAGCAACTAAAAATGCAGCAAGAGGCCGAACAGGCACTACATCAGCAGATTCAGGCTGAACAACAGGCCTATGAACACCTGGAACAAATACTTGCCCAGCAACGTTTATTGCATGCGCAAAGTGTGCAGGATCTTCGTGGCCAGTTAAAACCGGATGAGCCATGCATGGTCTGTGGAAGCCCAGCCCATCCTTTTGTCGATGCCGTCCATGAACATCTGGAACAGAGCCTGAACCAGCTACAGGAGCAACAGTTACGGCAGGCAAAACAGCAGCTCGATCAGCAACTGCAATCTCAGCAGCAGCAACGCATTGAAATGTCTAAAGCACAAACAGTAATTGAGCAACAGCAACAGCGTTGCCAGATCCTGCAAAACCAGATTCAACAATCCTCTGCTGACTGTAAATCTCAACTACTTAAACTGGAAGTGGTTACCGAGCAGCACAATGATCTTCCTACATTCATCCAGTTACTGGCGAATCACACTCAAAGTTTGGTCCAGCAGCTAGAACTATCACAACAGCAGGAACAACAGCTCCAGCAACAATTACAACAATGGCGTCAACAACAACAGCAATTGCACCAATTACAACTGGCTCTACAGCAACGTCAGCAACTCGACCAGCTGATACACCCAGTTTTAAGCATACTGCCCGAGCAGTACCAGTCGCAGCCACCTATGCTCTGCTTACCTCAGTTGCAACGACAAGTAGAGCACCGCATGCAGCACTTGGCAGTACAAAAGCAGCTGGAATCTGACCTGCATCAACAGCAGCAGATATTGGAAAAGAGCCAGTATCAACTACAATTGGAACAGCAAAATTTTGCTCAATTGAGCCAGTCTGTAGAGCAGTTGATTCAGCAAGGCAAAGACCTGCGTCAACAACTGGCTGAACTGACCCAAGAACATGCAGGACAAGTCTACCGTGTCGCTGCAGAATGGCGCAATGCACTAGAGCTACAAGCCAAGACCTTAGAGCAGACTTTAGAACAAAAGCGTCAATGCACGGCGCAGGCCGAAAAACAGTGGCATCAAACCCACTTAAAACTGCAAGAATTTATCAGCCAACTTCAGCAGATCGATCAGCAATTGGCTCAATATCAGCAAGATATTCAGGCATGGCAAGCAGCACATCCTCAAGTGACGGCAGCTCAAATTGAACAATGGCTCAGTATTGATCTGAGCAACCATCAACGCATTCGTCAGAATCTGGCCAACCAGAAACAGGCACTCGAAAATGCCAGAACAGCCTGGCAATTACTTGAAGAACAATATCAGGCCCATTTAAAACTACAGCCAGAACATGAATTTGAGGAAATTGAACAAAAACTTGGCATGCTGCATCAGGAAAAAATAATGCAGCAGGAAGTGCTCAATGAAACTGATGCCAAACTGCGTATGAATGCCAATAATCAAAACACCTATGCCAAATATCAGCAGCAAATTGAGCAGATCAAAGCCGAAGAATACCGTTGGGGTCGTATTTACGACCTGATCGGACATAAGGAAGGTACCAAATTCCAGAAAATTGCCCAGGAACATCATCTGGATATTCTGGTGGAATATGCAAATCAGCAGTTGCAACCGTTGGCACCCCGCTATCAGTTACACCGTATTCCGGATAGCCTGAGTCTGGCGATTATTGATCTGGACATGAATAGTGAAGTCCGCCCTGTGCTGTCCCTATCGGGGGGTGAAACCTTCCTGGTTTCATTGGCTTTGGCTTTGGCGATTGCCAATATGGCCTCCGGCTCCATGAAACTGGAATCACTGTTTATTGATGAAGGTTTTGGTACGCTAGATCCTGCTTCGTTACATATGGTGATGAATGCACTGGATCATTTACAAAGTCAGGGTCGTAAAGTTGTATTAATCTCGCATGTGCAGGAAATGCATGAACGGATTCCGGTACAAATTCAGGTCAAGCCTGTCGGTGCAGGCGCCAGTACCATTCAGATTATAGGTTAACGATGATTCACCCTGCCCCGAACAAGCTCTCGCCCTATTTCAGCCTACAGCTTGAGAGCCTGCGGGGCATCAGTGCCATTGTGGTGCTGTTCAGTCATTGCTTTCAGGCATTTATTGCGCCTTTCGATACCAGCATTTATTCATGGATACGTCTGCTTGGGCAGGCTGCAGTCATGATTTTCTTTGCCTTAAGTGGCTATCTGATCGGCTATTCGATCCAGCACAACATTCATCAGCATGGTCAGTTCAATCTGCACCGTTATGCTCGACAGCGTTGCAGCAGAATTTTACCACCCTTTCTGTTTGCCATGGGGTTGACCCTGGTTCTCTATCTACTCGCTCCACTATTATTTGCCAGCCATACTCATGCTTTTCAACACAGTTTTGGCATGATGATCCGGACTGACTATAATGTAGACATGATGGAATTTTTTGGTTCGCTGCTATTTTTGAATGGCTTTGTAACACCAATGGTTTTAGCCAATGCTGCACTCTGGAGCCTGAGCTATGAAGTGTGGTTTTATGTGCTGGCCGGATTCCTACCTTTTTTAAAAAATTCGGAAATCGCCAAAATCGGATTTTTTATGGTTCTGGCTATACTGTCAGTACTGAACATCCAGTTTTTTATTTATTTTCTGGTCTGGCTCACTGCCTTTGCCTGTTCATTTCGATATATCCAGCTACGTTTTTTAAACCGCTTACAATCGGTCAAACTAGCCCTATTCGGCTTGGCATTTCTAATTGCCTGTTTTGATGCTTACCAGTTTCAGGTGATTGATGAGGCCCAGCAATACAGTGCTGCGAATTTTGTCCCTTTTAATTTCTGTCTGGGTCTGGCCTTTAGCTGCTGGCTGGTACAACTCCAGCATCAACGCAGTCACTATCATCCGGTCTGGGTTCAATCTGCAGACTTTTCCTATACCTTGTATGTCACCCATTTCCCCTTACTTTTATTTATTTTAGGCTGTATTCCGGCAACTTTGGACTATGGTCTGGGCGGAGCAATTTTAGCCTTGCTTGCGAGCATGTGCAGCTTAATAGTTTTTGCCTGGTTAATGGCTAAATGGCTCGAACCAGCCAGAAAAAAAGCGTTATCCAATACCCTGCGATAACGCTTTGCTGCAAAAAACTGACATTAGTAGTTTATACATCTTTTTTAGGCCGTGCGCCAAACAAGGCCGTACCAACACGAACCATGGTAGAACCCGCAGCAATCGCGTCGGTCATATCCGCAGACATGCCCATACTTAAAGTATCCCAATCTTCAGGATGTGCATGCTGAACTTTGACTGCATCAAATAAAACTTTGGCATCAGCAAAGGCTTGAGGATTATTCGGTGCTGGAATCACCATCAAACCACGTAAACGCACATTTGGCAGTTGGCTAATCTGTACGACTAAATCTGCAACCGCATCTGGTCGACAACCATCTTTGGTATCCTGACCATCAATATTCACCTGAATACAGATATTCAGTGCAGGCTGATCATCTCCACGCTGATTGGATAAGCGCTCGGCAATAATCAGTCGATCGACTCCATGCACCCAGGCAAAATTTTCTGCCAGAGCCTTGGTTTTGTTGCGCTGCACATGACCAATAAAATGCCATTCAATGTCCAGCTCTTTCAGGGCCGTGATTTTTTCCAGCGCTTCCTGCAAATAGTTTTCACCAAAAGCATGTTGCCCGGCCTGATACATATCAGCCAGCACGCTACTTGGCTGGGTCTTGGAAACGGCAAGCAGTTGCACCGCATCTGCTTCGCGGCCCGCCTGAATACAGGCAGTTTCAATTTGCATTAAGACCTGATTTCGTGACTGTTGCAACATATTCATTGATGGGGTTCTCATTTCATTCATCTTTTTTTCCCTTGCCCATGAACTAAGTGTTGGTTAAGCTGTGGGAAAGCCTTATTATTCTATCAAAATAATTAACATTTTAATGAACTCGGGGACCTTATGGATATCACAGAATTGTTGGCATTTTCTGCTAAAAATGGTGCGTCGGATTTACACTTGTCTGCGGGCTTACCGCCAATGATTCGTGTCGATGGGGAAGTTCGTCGCATCAACCTGCCAGCATTAGAACACAAAGAAGTGCATAAACTCGTTTATGACATCATGAACGACAAACAGCGCCGTGATTTTGAAGAAAATCTGGAAACTGACTTTTCTTTTGAAGTGCCTGGCGTGGCGCGTTTTCGTGTCAACGCATTTAACCAGAACCGCGGTGCCGGTGCGGTATTCCGTACCATTCCCTCTAAAGTCCTGACCCTTGAAGATCTGGGCATGGGACAGATTTTTAAAGATATCTGTGAATATCCACGTGGTCTGGTACTGGTCACAGGTCCAACCGGTTCGGGTAAATCAACCACCTTGGCGGCGATGCTGGATTATATTAATGACAACCGCTATGACCACATTCTGACCGTTGAAGACCCAATCGAATTTGTGCATCAGTCCAAGAAATGTCTGATTAACCAGCGTGAAGTGCATCGTGATACGCATGGCTTTAATGAAGCATTGCGTTCGGCACTGCGTGAAGACCCGGATATTATTCTGGTCGGTGAGATGCGTGACCTTGAAACCATTCGTCTGGCATTAACTGCCGCAGAAACCGGTCACTTAGTATTTGGTACGCTGCATACCACCTCAGCGGCCAAAACCATTGACCGTGTGATCGACGTATTCCCTGCCGAAGAAAAAGACATGGTACGCGCCATGTTATCTGAATCCCTACAAGCCGTAGTTTCACAGGCTCTACTGAAGAAAAATGGCGGTGGGCGTGTCGCAGCGCATGAAATAATGATCGGTATTCCGGCGATCCGTAACCTGATCCGTGAAAACAAAGTCGCACAAATGTACTCAGCAATTCAGACCGGTGCCAACTATGGCATGACCACGCTGGATCAGACACTAAAAACGCTAGTGTCCAAAGGTTTGATCAGCCCGCAAGTTGCACGTACTGCAGCCAAACAGCCAGAAGCATTTTTATAAAAAAATTGAATTGTATTGGGGTTTATATACATGGATTTTAACGGCTTACTCGATTATATGGTGGAGAAAAAAGCATCGGATCTGTTCATTACTGCCGATGTCGAACCGTCCATCAAGATTAATGGGCAGATTTTACCGATTGGTTCGGTAAAATTACCCGGTGCGGCAGTAGGACAACTGCTCCATTCCATCATGACCGAAAAGCAGCGTAAAGAATTTGCTGACAGTCGTGAATGTAACTTTGCCATCAGCACGCCGGATAAAAGTGCCCGCTTCCGTGTCAGTGCCTTTCAGCAACGAGATCAACCGGGGATGGTGCTGCGTCGGATTGAAACTGTTATTCCCACGATGGATGAACTCAAGTTACCGCCGATTCTAAAAGAACTGGCGATGACCAAACGTGGCATCATTATTTTTGTCGGGGCAACGGGTACCGGTAAATCAACCTCGCTGGCGTCTTTGGTCGGTTATCGTAATGAAAATTCCAAAGGTCATATCATTACCATTGAAGATCCGATCGAATTTATTCACCAGCATAAGGGCTGTATTATCACCCAGCGTGAAGTCGGCATCGATACTGATTCATTTGAAATTGCCCTGAAAAATACCCTGCGTCAGGCACCAGACGTGATTCTGATCGGTGAGATCCGTTCACGTGAAACCATGGATTATGCGATTGCCTTTGCCGAAACCGGTCATCTGGTCTTTGCTACCCTGCACGCCAACAACGCCAACCAAGCGATTGACCGGATTATCCATTTCTTCGAAGCAGACCGACATAATCAGCTGTTCATGGACTTGTCCCTGAACATGAAAGCCATTGTGGCACAGCAACTGATTCCAACCATCGATGGTAATGGTCGCCGTGCAGCGATTGAGATTCTGATTAACTCACCACTGATTGCCGACTTGATTCGTAAAGGTGATGTGCATGAGATCAAGGATCTGATGAAGCGTTCCCGTGAACTGGGCATGCAGACCTTCGATCAGGCGCTCTATGATCTGTATAAAGCCAAACAGATCAGCTATAAAGATGCGCTGAAACATGCGGATTCACCAAATGACTTGCGTCTGCAAATCAAGCTCTCAGAAGAAGGTGGCAGCCACTTATTACGTGCGCATTCCAATATTACTTTTGATGGTCAGTCCTGATCATCTTGAAGGCATAAAAAAACAGGCTTCGCATGAAGCCTGTTTTTTTTGTTTGAACCAACGCTCAAATTATTTTTTACGGAACACTTCCTGACAGGCAGGCGCATCGCAATAACCATACAGATTCAGTGAGTGACCGGTTAATTCAAAACCAAATTTTTCAGCAACGTCATGCTGCTCTTTTTCAATCGTGTCATTAATAAATTCAACAACTTTGCTGCAATTTAAACATACTAGGTGATCGTGGTGATCTTCCTGCATAATTTCAAAAACTGAATGATTATTTTCAAAATTATGACGTTCGATGATGCCCGCTGCTTCAAACTGCGTTAACACACGATACACAGTTGCTAAACCTACATCTTCGCCCTGATCGAGTAAAGTCTTGTAAATATCTTCCGCACTTAAATGATGTTGTTTTGAATTTTCTAGTAATTCTAATATTTTAATTCGTGGAAGGGTAACTTTCAGCCCAGCTTTTCGTAAATCTTGGTTTGAAATAGTCATGTAAAAAGGTCTCTCAACAAAATCAAAGTTGGAATATGCAACAAAGTTTAGATGCAGTATGATCTATCCTTGGATCAAATGCATCATAATTAATTTGGGATAGTTTAGCAAAATGCAAAAAATCATGTTGACGTTATTCGTCACTTCATTGCTCGTCGGCTGTTCGACATTAGGTGTTTATAAAGTAGATATTCCACAAGGAACCCCTTTAACCCAAGCACAAGCCGCTAAAATTCAGGTGGGAATGAGCCATCAACAGGTGCGTTTCTTACTGGGCAGTCCAACAGTAAGCGATCCACTGAATCCTTTACGTTGGGACTACATCTATAACTATACCCCAGGAACCTACGCTAAAAAAGCCAAGATCCCGGCAGCCCAAGGCCAGCATTTGAAAATCTACTTTAACCAGTCTGGTATCGTAGAACGTGTTGAAGGTCTGGAGACGATTCCAGAATCTCAACCCGGCTTACCAGGATCAAAAGAAGCAATTTTAAATGCTCCTCCACTATAGTCGGTTTCTCATGAAAAAGCCCCTGAATCATCAGGGGCTTTTTTGATTAAGCTGATTGATTGAGCAGATCATTGAGGCTACTGCTCATTCAAGCCGCTTTCTATTCGGAAGACGGTTTCAGCTTTCTTAAAAGATTGCCTCTGGCATAACGACCCACAGGATTTTTCTCGGCGCGTTTACGTCGGATATCTTTAGGATTGATGGTCAGTGCTCGGTAAATTTCTACCCGATCCCCTGCTGCCAGTGGCTGCTGATGATCTTGCAAACGCACGCCAAAAATGCCCAAAGATAAGGGTTCAGGCAATTCGACCTGCTCACGTATTCCACTTTGCTCAATCGCATCCAGTGCCGTCATGCCGGGCTGAAATGGCACGGCTAGATGAAATTGTTTTTCTGGCGTCGCATACGCTACCCAGATCATCGCCTCACTCATCAGACGAATTGTCCCAAGACAGCAATGATTGCCAGAATAATCCCGACAGGTAACACCACGCGTACTGCAATACGCCAAATGTTATAAAATGCTTCAGAGCTGAAATTCATTGATTTACGCAAATGACTGATCTTCATGATCCAGCCGGCAAATAATGCATAGATCAAACAAATCAATAAGCCCCAGACTAACAACACCACATTGAAAATTGGACTTAGATTTGGAATAGCCCAGATCAGCGTGACCGCCGCCACAATTGCCCATTGAATTGCAGGATGAAGCTGGCGTTGCTGTAATTGTTCACGTGCCATTTGCAGCATTAATGCGGCAGCTGCCACCATTGCTGCGACCAGAGTAAATGCAGGAATTTGTGCTTGTATGGCAAAGAAAGCAAATGCAATGACAGCAACTAGCTGCGCAATCCAGATCGGCAATACCGTCTTGCTGGCGACATCCTGTTGTTGTACAGCGCTCAGGCTAGATTGCCAGTACAAGCCCATGCCCAGACCACTTGCGACCAAAGCCAATACGGTGGCATTGCCCCATTCCGAGAACTCGACTGGTGTGACTTGCCATGCAGGTAGCGCAGTTCCCATCACATTGGCCAGAACCAGAGACGCCAGCACACCAATCGCTGTAACCACTAATAAAATTTGACGTGGCAGCAGTGACAAGGCCAGCGCAGCAATTGCCAATCCGATCAACAGAAGATTCGGTGTAAGATCAAGTGCAGCAACCGCCAGAACATTACTGGCATTGTTCAGCATGGCACCTGCCAAAAACGGAATAAAGATCACACTTAACCAGCCGACAATACGCCATTTCTGTGACGCATCAGCTTCACGGGTCAGCGTCGACAGCGCCTGTAATGGCGTTGTTTTAGAGCGCTTGGCCAAAGCAATTTCCAAGTAGCAGACTGGAAGCGCCAGAATCAGCATGGTGGCCAACCAGAGCATCCAGAAATCCAGCTGACGATCAATCTGTATACCGGTTATCGGTGCGAGCGTCGCGATGATAATAAACGATAAACAGAAAGCCATCAGCGGCGATAACCATTTTGACATAGCATTGTCCTGCATGATGCATTCCTATAAAAATCTAGCGCTATTTTGCCTTGTGAAGCGGTGAAAATCAAAAACAAAAAGCAAACCACCATGACAGTGATTTGCTGCGCAAAAATTATAATTAGATTTTAATTTTTGTTATCTCGTTACGTCTTTTATTATGAAAAGAAACGAGCGAACCAGTTTTTACCTGTTTTCTTTTCTTTTTCCTTGATGATCCCCATCATATTTTCTTTCACGGCACCGACATAATCGGCGTCATCATGCTGAATATGGTTAATCAGCCATTTCGATAATACTTCGTGCAGCTCTGATTCAATGGACTGTCCCAGTTCAAAACGGTCACGATAAGACTCGATTTTTTTAATAAACAGGTCATGCACACGTTTATGCGGCACCCGATATTTATAGCCGGCTTCTTCCTGAAGAGATTCCTCAAAGGTGAAATGCGACTGGGTATAATCAATAATATTGTCGAGAATCTGTTTAATACGGGCACGCTCGGTATTGGCATCAATTCCATCAATTTCGTTGATATAATCGAGAATTCGTTTGTGCTGATCGTCAATCACATCGATACCAGTATTATAATCTGGAACCCATTTCATTTTCATTACGACCACCTATAAATATTAAGGACTTATAACGTGAAAATGAGCATATAGCGTATTGATTCAAATAAAAATGAAGCAAATTAGTCGGCTTTCCGCCTAAATACGGCTTTTTCATTTTAAGTTTCTGTTATATATAATTAAAAATAATTTATCCTGAGTAAAAGGCTAAGATATTAATTAACCAAAATCCGCAATAAACCTTTATTTATTATTAGATTTTTTCTTATTTTTTAAATATAAAAAAACGGAGTTTAAACTCCGTCTTTAATCGCATTTCAATATTGATCAGCTCGCGTGACGCGTTTTAAGGAAGGATCAAGACGTTCACGTTCCAGACGTTCAACATGCGTCAACTGAGAACGTACTTTCGCCCCATGCTGAAACAGGATCATTTCACCGGGCTGGAAGGCAGTCCATTCTTCATTCTGGGTCAATGGTTCAGTGGTAATCACTGCGACGCGATCCTCAGGGGTCGTGACCTGACTAAAGTCCACTTCGACATCAATATCAATCAGCTGAGCCGGTCTAAACGGGTATTCACGTACCAGCCAGTGGAGTTTAGTAATCGCATAGCTAAACAGCGCCTGACCATTCGACAGGCAGAAATTAAAGGTGCCATGCTCCGCGATTGCAGGTGAAATTTCAGCTAGAAGATCGAAAACCTGATCCAGTTTCGGCTCATGATAGCCAAAGCGTTTCACCAGTTGATCCAGCAGGTAACAGAAGACACGCTCACTGTCGGTATTTCCGACTGGGGTAAAGCGCCCTGACAGTTCAGGAAAATAATCATATAAATCGCCATTATGGGCAAAAATCCATTGCCGCCCCCAAAGTTCACGGCTAAAAGGATGCGAGTTTTCCAGATTAATTTTGCCTTGGGTCGCTTTACGGATATGGGCAATCACATTGCGTGATTTGATTGGATAATTACGTACCAGCTCGGCAATCGGTGATTCAATCGCGGACTGGTTATCGACGAACAGACGGCAGGCTTTATCTTCAAAGAAAGCAATCCCGAAACCATCCGCATGATCAGAGGTAATGCCCGCCCGCTGGGAAAACCCGCGAAAAGAAAAAGTAATATCCGTCGGGGTGGCACAATTCATTCCGAGCAGTTGGCACATGGTCTGGTTTCAGCTCTCTATTTACTTAGAAGCTTATTGTGCATGACTGTCCCAGTCATTTCAAATAGGTGGCTATAAGAAATCCAAATAAAAAAGAGTCTCTATTGAGACTCTTTTTCGCAAAAATTGGCTTAAGAACGATGCGGATTGGCACGATTGGTAATGAGGGTGCCCACACCATGATCGGTGAAAATTTCTAGTAAGCTGGCATGAGGTACACGGCCATCCACGATATGTGCACTTACGACGCCGCCTTTTACCGCATCCAGCGCACAACCGACCTTTGGAATCATGCCGCCATAAATCACGCCAGTTTCGATCAGACGATCGACTTCTTGAGTGGTCAAACCAGTCAACAGGTTTTTATTTTCATCCAAGACACCGGTGATATTGGTGAGTAGAATCAGTTTTTCTGCACCTAGGGCTTCAGCGACTTTACCAGCGACCAAATCAGCATTGATATTATAGGTATTGCCTTCTTCATCGACACCTAGCGGGGCAATGACTGGAATAAAGTCACTATTGGTAAACATTTCCAGAACATCGGTTTTCACGCCAACGACTTCACCGACCAGACCCAGATCAATTTGCTCAACTGAACCATCTTCAGCCACTTTTTCCATCAGCAGCTTTTGCGCACGAATCAGGTTGCCGTCTTTACCGGTAAGACCAATCGCACGACCACCATGCTGGTTAATTAGGTTCACGATAGATTTGTTAACGCTACCGCCAAGTACCATCTCGACTACTTCCATGGTCGCAGGATCAGTCACGCGCATGCCGTCAATACGGTCTGATTCGCGGCCCAGCTGTTTCAGCATGGAATCGACTTGCGGGCCACCACCATGTACCACGATCGGATTAATACCGACTGTTTTTAATAATACGATATCACGTGCAAATGAACTTTCCAGCTCAGGATCGGTCATCGCGTTACCGCCGTATTTTACCACCAGGGTTTTACCCGCAAAGCGTTGAATATACGGCAAAGCTTCTGTCAAAATCTGTGCTTTGTCGATGCCTGTTTGTTGATTTGGCATTCGCCTCTCCTTATTGAGCATCTAAAATGTCTTGAGCGATCTCTGGATAACGGTCACGCAACATGGCTACAAACAGATGACGAATTTCATTTAGACCTTGGGCATTATTGGCATCAAAGCGCACTGTGAAATACTCACCTGTATTGGATGCTCGAATGATGCCAAAACCATCCTCAAAATCAAGACGTATCCCATCAATTTTACTGATTTGCGCATTAATTCTTGCGGATTGTTGTTCAACGAAGTTTAAAAGCTCAACAGGACGTACTTGACGCGTTGAAATATAAAGATCTTCAGTACCATGTCGTTTTGGATAAGCCGCCAAGGCCTGCGCGAGAGTTTGCCCCGTTTGGTCGAGATATTCCATGACTCTGAGCGCTGCATAGAGGCCATCATCATAGCCCCAGCCGCGACCATCATTAAAGACATAATGTCCGGCATATTCCCCACCAAAAATCGCCTGATGCTGAGACTGGTTCAGATAAGTTCTGAGAAATGAACTGCCGGTACGAATCATCACCGGTTCCCCGCCCAGACGTTGCACTGTATCGCGAACCAGAGTTGAACATTTCACATCATAAACAAATTGGCGTGGTGCTGAATCGCTTAGGCAAATTTCGGCAAACAGACATAATAACTGATCGGCTGTGATAATCTGACCCTGTTCATCAACCAGAACCAGGCGATCGCCATCACCGTCCAGGGCAATACCGAGATCAGCCTGCTGTTGCATGACAGTTTGGCGTAAAGTCTCAAGATGTTTGTCCTGCGAAGGATCCGGCGCATGATCCGGAAAATGTCCATTGGCCTCACAACGTAAAGCAGTCACTTCACAGCCCATTTTTCTGAGTACCAAGTCGGCACAACGTCCGGCGGAGCCATGCAGACCATCCAGAATCACTTTAAATGAGCGCTTTAATTGAATATCTTCTAATATTCCCTGCTGATACTGCAGGCAAAACTCTGGAATAATCTGATGCGGCAGTTCGGCTAAACCAAGTAGCTGGCTATCGCAATGCGACTTTGCCAGTTGGGCCACCTGTTGAATCATCTCAGGACAAGGTGGTTCACCATCAATAATCCATTTAATCCCATTATCTTCTTTAGGATTATGACTGGCGGTGACCATAATGCCATTGCCATCAAACTGGCGTGCGGTGAAATACAGCATCGGGCTGGAACAACAGCCTATAATAGTGGCTTCCAGCGAATAGTCTTTAAAAATACGGGCAATGATGTCGGCAAAAGCCGGACTACTGATGCGTGCATCATAACCAATGGCGACACATGTCTGTCCCACAGCCTGATACTGCTGAGCTAAACCGTGGGCAATTGCATCAATGATCCCGGCACCTAATAGACTGACTTTACCGCGTATGTCATAGGCACGAAAGATATGCATGGGGAATGGATGATTCATAGATCCCATAAAACTGTCTTTTCACTATTCGTTAAAATAAGGAGATTTAAAATGATGATTTCATCATAATGACTTTAAACATTTGTTTTTGTTTTAAGACTCGCTATTTTTAAACGATTTCAATGTAACAATCAATTATAAAAATATAATCTACAACTTTAGAATTATAGGGTTCTTGTAATTAAACAATGATTATTTAATTATATTTATTTTGAGTTTCATCTGATTAGATATTTGATCACTACATAAATTTTAGATTTAAATAATTCTACTTGGCCGAAAAATAAGGTTTTATTTTTTAAATATATTTCAACCCACTCATTTTTTTTAATATTTAATCTAATCAACTAAAAATGGCTTACATCCAGTTAATGAATGTAAACCATTATTAAAACTTAGTTTTTACCCGTATGACCAAAACCGCCAGCACCGCGTTCAGTCGCTTCGAATTCATTCACCAGATCGAATTCAGCTTGTACCACAGGAACCAACACATACTGCGCCAAACGTTCACCTGGCTCTAAGCTGAATGCCGTCTGACTACGGTTCCAAACGGATACCATCAATTCACCCTGATAATCAGAATCAATTAAACCTACCAGGTTACCCAACACGATCCCATGTTTATGGCCCAAACCCGAACGTGGCAAGATCAGACCAGCAAATGCAGGATCTTCAATATAGATTGCTAAACCAGTTTTTACCAAAACCGTTTGGCCTGGTTCAATGATTGTGGTTTCTGCAACACACGCACGCAAATCCAGCCCCGCTGAACCTGTCGTAGCATAAGTCGGTAATGGCCATTCCTGACCAAGACGCGAGTCAAGGACTTTCACCTGAACTTTCATGTATTCATTCCTGTTGTTTCATTTAAAATAAGTGACAGCGCTGCACCTTATCGTTTGATGAGGTTACGCAAATTATCAAGATAATGTTGGGCTTGTAATTTCGGATCGATGTTGCTTGCCAGCTTTTTCTTACGACCTAACCATTCCAGCTCATCTTCTGGTAATTCATCCAGGAAACGGCTTGGGGTCATTTGCTTCATCTGCCCGCCCGCCTTGCGCTGTTCTGCCAAAGTAATGGTCAAGCCCTGACGTGCACGGGTAATACCCACATACATCAGACGGCGTTCCTCTTCGACCGTTTCTGCAGCGATCGAGTTTTTATGTGGCAGAATTTCTTCTTCCAGCCCGATCAGATAGACATAAGGAAATTCCAGACCTTTAGACGCATGCAAAGTCAATAAATTGACTTTATCGGTGTCCTCTTCTTCCTGCTGCTGCTCGAGCATGTCCAGCAGCACCATTTTACGAATCACACTTTCAATATTTTTTTCATCAACATCTTCAGCGCGGTTAATCAGGCTTTGAATGCTGCTATAGAGCACTTCGATATTGTCGAGCTTGGTCTTTTCCTGCGCTGGTGTGGCTGCAGTTTCCTTGATGTAATCGATATAACCGGCTTCAATCATCATCTGGCGGATAATTGGCACTGGTTCATCATCATCCAGTAAATTGCGGGTAAAACCCTCAATAAAATCGGCAAACTCAGCCAATTGAGTCGTGGCCTTTTTCGGAATCGCCATGGTCAGACGCTGATCCGCAGCCGCAGCCAGAAGCGACAGATTATTTTCCTGAGCAAATAGACCGAGCTTTTCCAGCGTTACCGGACCAATTGCCCGTTTTGGCGTATTGATAATTCGTAAAAATGCACTGTCATCTTCAGGGTTAATGATCAAGCGTAAATAGCTCATCATGTCCTTGATTTCGGCACGTGCGAAGAAGGACTGTCCGCCAGATAATTTATACGGAATCTGCATCTGGCGCAGATGGGTTTCTAAAATACGCGCTTGGAAATTGCCGCGGTACAACACCGCATAATCTTTCCAGCTTTTACCGTTCATCAATTTATGCGTGATCAGGTCTTTAACCACGCGTTCTGCTTCATCATCATCATTGCGGCAGGTAATCACACGGATCACTTCACCATGGCCTTTGTCCGACCAAAGCTTTTTATCAAAAATATGCGGATTATTACCAATCACGGTGTTGGCTGCTTTGAGAATACGACTGGTCGAACGATAGTTCTGTTCCAGTTTAATCACTTTTAAATTAGGAAAATCCTGCTGCAGCAAGGCCATATTTTCCGGTTTAGCACCACGCCAGGCATAAATCGACTGGTCATCATCGCCTACGGCGGTGAACTGTCCCATCACGCCAACCAGTAATTTCACCAGAATATACTGCGCCGTATTGGTATCCTGATATTCATCGACCAGCAAATAACGCACGCGATTTTGCCATTTGTCACGAACTTCGGCATTTTCCTGCAGCAAGCGCGTTGGCATCACAATCAGGTCATCAAAATCCACGGCGTTATAGGCACGCAAATTACGTTCATATAATTGATATAAATGCGCAAACTGCACATCTTCGGCAGTTTCACAGGTGGTATGTGCCTGCTCGGGTGGAATCAGATCATTTTTCCAGTCCGAGATCATTTTCATGGCTTTGGCAATCAGTTCTTTGCTTTCTGCACCGGATAAATTGTCACGCTGCATCAGATCCATCAGAATGCGTTTACAGTCGTCAGCATCCAGAATCGAGAAATTATTTTTCAGTGGGGTATGTTTCAACTCCAGGCGCAGCATATTCAGGCCAAAAGTATGGAAGGTCGAAACTGAAACGCCTTTACTTTCTTCACGCGTCAACAATTTGCTGACACGCTCTTTCATCTCACGTGCTGCTTTGTTGGTAAAGGTCATTGCGGTAATACGATGTGCGGGAATCCCGCAATGCTTGACTAAATACGCGATTTTTCGCGTGATCACTGAAGTCTTGCCTGAACCCGCTCCTGCAAGTACTAACAAGGGTCCTTGAGTGTATTTCATGGCTTCAAGTTGCTTGTCATTTAACTGACTGGCGAGTGACATATGGCTTCCTCTTCTAGATTCGGCTCCGATTATAGTCATCTCTGCGTCAGTTGCCTAATTTAAAATACGATTAATCAGATCAATATTCAGATATAAAGAAACCACCCGAAGGTGGTTTTTTCTTAAGCGTTCAAGAATTATTGAACTGCATATACCGCGATTTCTACACGACGGTTTTGCTCTTTACCTGCGGCAGTTGTATTGTCTGCAATTGGGTTCGCTGAACCTAAACCTTGAGCATTAATACGTGTACGTGAAACACCTTGGCCTGCCAAGTAAGTCGCTACAGAGTTTGCGCGTGCTTGAGACAATGGCAAGTTAATTGAGTCATTACCCGTGCTGTCTGTATAACCAGTTACAAGAATACCGCTCTTGTTATCTTCAGTTAATACTTGCGCTACTTTGTTCAAAGTGCCATAAAAGTTTGGTTTGATATTTGACTTGTTCGTGTCAAATGTAATGCTGCCCGGCATCACAAGGTTAATCGAACCATCTGCATTACGGTTAACGTCTACACCAGTACCAGCTGTTGCTTGACGTAATTTTTTCTCTTTGTTATCAAGATACACACCCGCTGCACCACCAACAACAGCACCAATCGCTGCTGCACGGTTATTTTGACGGCTGGTATTCGCATTGCCTTTAGAAACACCGTAACCTGCTGCAGCACCAATTAAAGTACCTAGAGCAGCTTTATCATATTCCACACCACCGATGTTATTACCAGTTGATTGACAACCTGTAAGTGCTACGGCCCCTGCTACAGCTGCTGAAATGACTAGTGCACGCATCGCATGACTCCTTGTTGTATGCTTTGTTGTTAAGCGAGATAATGATTTAAATTGAATGGGCTAACCATTGAATTTTTGTTAATAATAAATCGTTTAGTAATATTTTGTAATGTTTATATGTAACTAAAACCAAGTAGTTCGTCACAATATCTTCATAGTTTCCTGTTTAGGCTTTTTTATTTGCCTAACTGTCTCTATATTACTCAAAATATGAAAAAATTTAAGTGATTAATCTCTGGGGACTGTTTGGATATGTCATCGAATAGCAACAAGCAACCGACTTTAAAAAAACTGGCGCGTGGCCTGACGGTCACATCCGTCATGACGGGCAGTACTTTTTTTCATGGCCCCCCGGTGCTGGCCTTGGGTTTAACCAAACTTTTTAAAAAATCCGCAAAAGTGGATGAAACCAATATCAAGATTACCAACAGCTGGTTAGGGGTCAACAACTGGCTAATTGAGCATGTGCTGAAAAATACCGAATGGCAAATCAGTGTAGATGAATCACTGGATTTGAATATGCAGGGCCGTTATTTGATGACCTGTAATCATCAAAGCTGGGTCGATACCACGGTCAACCAGTACTTCGGTCTGACCCGTATGCCCCTGACGCGTTTCTTTACCAAATGGGAACTTATTTTTATTCCTTTTGTTGGTCAGGCCTTTAAAATCTTGGGCTTCCCGATGATGAAGCGGCATAGCAAGGAACAGATTGCTAAAAATCCTGCACTGAAATATCGGGATATGGAAGAAGCACGCAAATCTTGTGAACAGTTGATCAGTCAGCCTTTTACCCTGTTAAATTATCTGGAAGGCACGCGTTTTACCCAAGAAAAGCATGATCAGCAGCAGTCACCCTATACACATTTACTGAAACCTAAAGCCGGTGGTCTGGCATTGGCGCTCAGTATTCTCGGCGATAAAATTGATGCGCTGGTCGACATGACCATTGTTTATCCTGACGGTATTCCGGGCTATGGTGAATTTTGGTTAGGTGAAGTGCCACGTATTGCGGTAAATTTAAGAAAAATTGATATTCCTGACTGGGTGCTCGGTGGCAATTATGAAGATGATGCTGAATACCGTGCACGTTTCCAGAAATGGATAGATCAGATCTGGACTGAAAAAGATCAGCTCATCGCACAAATGCAGCAGAACTTTGCCCAAGCCCCGATCGGATCTGTAACTGAGTAATTATGAACAACGACAACCCGGACATTACCTCCAGCTCATTTAAATTTGTTCGTAAAGGAACATGGGGCTGGAAAATTGCACTGATTTACGACATTTTCATGATGGTTTTAATCATCATCAATCTGTTCTGTCTCAGTGCCAACGCCATTTTAATGAGCGATTTTGGTCAGTGGTTGTTTGACTTCATTCGTTTACCGGAAATCTTGCAGTTTTATAAAAGTGATTTACGCCCTTGGGTCATCATTACCGAGGGCTGGTTTACCACTTTCTTGGTCTGTGAATTACTGGCACGCTGGGTCATCGCAATTGTCCTGCGTCATCATCGACGCTGGTGGTTCTTCCCTTTTGTGCACTGGTATGAAATTTTATCCATTATCCCTCAGCTACGTTTCCTGCGCCTGCTGCGAGCCGTCGCGATTGGCTACAACCTGCATAGCCATGGTTATAAAGTAATTCCCAATCGCTGGTATCGCCAAGGCAACTTTTATTACAACATGCTGATGGAAGAGCTTTCTAGTCGAGTGGTACTGACTGTACTGGACGGTATTAAACGTGAACTGACCACGAGCACATCACATAAACAGTTAATTGATGATTTGGTGGAACATCATCGTAAATTACTGGCCATTGCCTTGGCAGATATCTTGCAGGAATCTTTAGGCAAGGAATTACAGTCACAACGTTCCATGATCGCTAAAAATGTAGGGCAAGTAGTGAATCAGGCGATTGAAGACACTCCTGAATTGACCCAATTATTACGTTTGATTCCAATTGTGGGCAGCCGGATTGAACAGCAAATTCAAAGTATTGGTCAACGCCTGGGTGAAAATATCACGCAAGGACTGATTGAACCATTTACCCACACAGGTCAAAAAGAAAATCCGACTTTTACCCTAATTTCAGATAAAATCAGCCAGATTCAGATTGAACATAATCCACATATTGATAAATTGGTCGAATCGGCTGTTTTTGAAACACTTGAAGCAATCCGAAAACAGGTGAAAGTCAAACAGTGGCAACAGATTTTAGAAGAACATGAGCAAAATCAGAGCTCAATAGATAAGTAAAGTTTAAAGTACAGAATCAGATCAATCCGTCCGGTTCTGTTCGCATAAAAAAATAACTGAGATCGCTAGAGAATTACTGCAATTTGTTCTAGGATTTGCACTATTTACAACATTGCTTCGACACCAAACCAGCACGTCAGAAGTATTTAAGGAAGAATTATGGCTGATATACGGATAAAAGGCAGAATGGTCAATGCGATACGCATTAGCCTAGATACCAATGATCATGATGCAATCCGCCAGCAACTTAGCCCAAAATTACAAGCAGCGTTTCCACCCGGCACTTTGGCAGTCATTGAAAGTTCAGTTGAACAGGAACTCATTGCGCTGATCCAACTATTAATCAGTCTGGATGTACAGCCTATGGCTGTTACTGAAGGCTTACTTGGAGATCAGGCGCGCGCCATTCAGTTCCCGGTACTGCCACCTGATCGACAGTTAGAAGAAATTAAAGCCACCAAAGAACAGGTGGTGGAAGTTAAACCAGAACCTACAGCGGTGAATGATAATCAAGCACCTGCTGCTCCGATCGTCGCGCATATCACCTCATATCATGATGAAATCCTGCGTACCGGCCAATGTATCGTGCAGCATAATGGCGACATTATTATTAATGCCGGTATCAACAGTGGCTCAGAAGTGATTGCTTCAGGCAATATTCATGTTTATGGCAGCGCACGTGGTCGGGTCATTGCGGGTGCGGGTGGCAATACTGCAGCACGCATTTTCTGTCATAGTCTCGAAGCAGAACTGATTTCAATTGCAGGAACCTATTGTGTGGCGGATGATATTCCACCGCATGTAGTTAAAAAATCTGTGCATATTTACTTGAATGATCAACTAGAGCTTGTATTTGAAGCTCTACAATTTTAATGTATAAATAAACACCAAAAACCCCATTTTAAACAGGGTATTTGAACCATAACAGGAGTGGATTCGGTGGCGAAAATTGTTGTCGTAACGTCAGGCAAAGGTGGTGTAGGTAAAACTACAACGAGTGCATCTTTTGCAACAGGTTTAGCCCTACGCGGTCACAAAACTGTTGTTATTGATTTTGATGTAGGTTTACGTAACCTTGATTTGATTATGGGCTGTGAACGCCGTGTAGTTTATGATTTTGTGAATGTTTTAAATAACGAAGCACGATTACAACAAGCACTGATTCGCGATAAAGATATTGAAAATTTATATATTTTACCTGCATCACAAACACGTGATAAAGATGCCTTAACCGATGAAGGTGTTGCTCGTGTAATGGATGAACTTTCGCAGGAATTTGATTATATTATCTGTGATTCGCCTGCCGGTATTGAGCGTGGTGCTATTTTGGCCATGTATCATGCGGATGAAGCCATCATTGTGACCAACCCTGAGATTTCTTCAGTACGTGACTCTGACCGTATCATTGGTATGCTCGACAGTAAAACTAAAAAAGTAGAACAAAACGAAGGTCGCATTCGTAAGCATCTGTGTATTACCCGTTTCAATCCGGAACGTGCCGATAAACAGGAAATGCTAACGATTGATGATATTTCTAAGGATATTTTACGTGTACCGACCTTGGGCGTTATTCCTGAGTGTCCAAGCGTTTTACAGGCATCGAATGAAGGTAAGCCGGTGATTCTTTTCACTGAAGCTTCTGCAGGTCAGGCCTATGATGATCTGGTTGCGCGTTTCCTTGGCGAAGAGCGTCCTTACCGTCATATCGAGGTAAAACCTAAGGGCTGGTTAGCACGACTATTTGGAGCGTAGACATGGCAGGATTCTGGAGTAAACTTTTTAGTGGCGAGGATAAACCATCAAGCGCACGGACTGCTAAAGACCGTTTGAAGGTGATCGTTGCATCCGAACAAGGCTTGGGTCGTCGCTTGAGCCAGGACAAAATTGACCAGATGAAGACTGAAATCATGCAAGTGGTCAATCGTTATGTTCGCGGTGTCGATGAACAGCATATTCAAATGCAGGTCCGTTCTGAAGCCAATATTGAAATGCTTGAAATGAATATCAATTTACCTGAAGAACGATAATCTGATTTTTGATTGGTCAAGTAAATTGATTCAAGGCAAAATATGAGAGTGGTAGAAATAGTAGTTTAGCTATATTCCGCCCACTTGAAGCATAGCTTCAAGTCTTGCGACTAGGCAAAGCAGTGCTTTGCTAATCTAGTCTCATATTTTGCCTTTTTTCATGCCGAAAAAACTACATTAGATCAAGGAAATTGCGATGGCATTATCTCAACCAGCGACCTTTAACGAAGAATGGTCAGA
Source organism: Acinetobacter sp. L-24 (assembly GCF_056857555.1). The sequence goes on from NZ_JBSXNI010000043.1 coordinate 263,001, forward strand.
TGAGCGTGTATTTGCCTACCTGAACCAGCTTCCTCCTGCAGGTGTTAATGCTGATTTTCACGTGCTCTATCATGCTTTCAAGCATATGCGTCCATTTGATTATGAACGCCTGTTGACGAAATTTGTCGCTGATGGCCGTGATGTCAATGCAACCAATCCGGAAGGCCAACGCATTCATGACGTGATTGCCACCTACCCACGTCAAAGTGCCGAGTTTCTGGATGTATTGGCAAAATTTGCCTGAGTCAAAAATACATAAAAAAGCCTGCTTTGAAAGCAGGCTTTTTTATTGAAGATATACTGAAACTAAACCAGAATTTCGCGTTTGCCGTTGGCGCCCATGCCGCTGACAATGCCGTTTTCTTCCATCTGGTCAATGATCCGCGCAGCACGATTATAGCCCAGACTGAATTTTCTCTGTAAGGATGAAGTGGAAGCCTTACGGGTTTCTAGTACAAAAGCCACACACTGGTCATACAGTGCATCGCGGTCTGATCCACCGTCGCCACCATCTTCAAAACCGCGACCCGATGGCTCTTCATCAAACGGTGTCAGGATCTCGTCGACATAGTTTGGTGAACCACGTTCACGCCATGCATCACAGATCCGGTTTACTTCATCATCGGCAATAAATGCACCATGCACACGCTCAGGTTCAATTTTACCCGGGCCCAAGAACAGCATGTCACCATGACCGAGCAAGTCTTCAGCACCACCCGCATCCAGAATGGTACGCGAATCGATCTTGGAGTTGACCCGCAATGCAACACGCGTCGGAATATTGGCTTTGATCAAACCGGTGATTACGTCTACTGATGGACGCTGGGTCGCAAGCAACAGGTGAATACCAGCAGCACGTGATTTTTGTGCCAGACGGGTAATCATTTCTTCAGCTTTTTTACCCACCTGCATGATCATATCCGCGAACTCATCCGCAACAATCACAATAGAAGGCAACGGTGTTAAGCGCGGCGCACGCTCACCCACAACAGAATCGCTGGCTTTCCAGGTTGGATCGATCAGGTCTTCACCATTGGCAATCGCCTCTTCCACTTTGCGGTTATAGTCGCTCAGTTTACGGATTTTCAGGAAAGACATCAGTTTATAACGACGTTCCATTTCATTGACACACCAGTTCAATGCGCTGACCGCATCTTTCATATCGGTAACTACAGGCGTCAACAAATGTGGAATATCGTTATAGTTCGCCAGTTCCAGCTGCTTCGGATCGATCAGAATAAGACGCAATTCATCCGGTGTATATTTCAGCAACATCGATAGAATCATCGAGTTGACCGCCACCGATTTACCGGAACCTGTGGTTCCTGCCACCAGCATATGCGGCGCTTTACCCAGATCAGCAATCACCGGATTACCGGAAATATCCTTACCCATTGCCATGGAGAGGATGCTATTCGGATCAGTGAAGGCTGGAATGGTCAAAAGTTCGATCAAACGGACCATTTCACGGGTACTGTTTGGTACTTCAATTCCGATATACGGTTTGCCCGGAATGACTTCAACCACACGCACCGATGCCATCGACATCGAACGTGCCAAATCACGCGAAATATTCGTCACTTTAGAGGCTTTTACTCCTGGCGCCAGATCCAGTTCAAAACGTGTCACGACTGGGCCTGGCTGTGCTTCTACCACTTTGGCTTTGACGTTGAATTCTTGCAACTTGATTTCAAGCAATTCAGATAAACGTGCCAGCTGCTCTTCAGTAAAATTCACTTTTTTATTCGGATCGACTTCATCCAGTAAATCCAGACCTGGAAGCGGTGATAAATCTTTTCGGCGCTCCACCACCTGCATGGCACGTGACATCGGACGGCCTGAAGCATCAGTTAAAGGAGCATCAAAATCAAACTCGTCTTCATCTTGTGGTTTACCAGCCGTTTCTTGCCAGGCTTCTACAAATTCTTCTTTAGATAAAGCCTCGCGTACTGCTGCATGAGTTGCAGAAGGAGGAGATACTGGTTGCTCTATACCCTGATGCTGAATTGGTGCCTGAACAAAAGCAGAAGATTGGGCATAGCTTGATGCACGTACTGGTTGGCTTGGCTCATCTTCTTCAATCAGTAAATCACCCAGGTCATCCAGATCGGCCTGTAATGCGCTATTTTTCACGACATGTGCCGTTGTCATAGACGCCATGACAGGTGCAACATTGGTCATGTCTTCTACAATTCTTGCCGTCTTTTCGGCTGGCGCTGTATTGAATGGACTATGCACATCGGTCGCAGTTTTGCCTTGCGGAACTGCAGCCAGAAGTTCATCAAAGATTTCATCATCATCCCAGTCCAGGCCTGTATGTGGAGCCGATGCGGTTCTGGTGTGAGCATGAGTCTGTGCTGAAACAGGTTGAGGAGCGGTTATATGTGAGACTGGAGAATTAAGCTGTTCTTCTTCGGCTGCTTTGAGTAAGGCATCAATATCCTGTTTATGGCGCTGATCTTCATTTGAATGTAAGGCACGCCACACCTCGCCTGTCGCTACCACACGATCCGGCTGTTGAGGCACTTGCTGTACTTGCTTAAATGTCTCGACTGGCTCAGGAGCCTGCTGCTCAGCCTCAGGAATATCCTCATAAAACTGCGGTTGTTGTGATTCTTTATCGGCAAAATCATCAAATAAGCGTTCAGCCACCTGATCGCGCACCACCGGATCTATTTCTACCAGTTGATGCTCAGGCGCAGGTGTTACTGCAACCGCTACTTTTTTTGCACTAATGACTGGCTCTTTTTTGGCGACAGGTGCAGTCCGGTCAAAATCAGACATGCCTTCAGGCACATTGCGGTAGAACAGGTCTTGTAAATAAGCAGGGGTTGCTTTGAGGCTGCTCCAGGTCTTGTTCCATTTCACCCCAAACGCCAAGGTAAATAGCACCACCCAAAGCACCAGCAGGAAGAATGCTGCACCGTATACTGTCAGCAGTTGTTCCAGACTCTGGCCTAATTCATAGCCAATAATACCGCCGGAAGAATTATCCAGCGTATCAGCAGGGACTTGCCAAAATAAAAACAACAGCGCTGAGGTGGTCAGCAACAGGAAGAATTGCGCAGCATAGCGAAATGGCCGGTTCAGGAAGCTACGCGGCCACCAGACCTGAATCGCTTCCATAAACAGATAGACAGGGATCAGCAGACTTGCCCAACCAAGGAAGCCAAACAAAAGGTCTGCAATCCAGGCACCCGCTACCCCACTGGCATTCGAAACGGTCTGCGTATCACTGGAGATATGCATCCACCCCGGATCAAATGGCGTATAGGTCACTGTTGCAAGAAACAGATAAATCCCAAATGAGACTAAAAATAATGTCATTACTAAGCGCTGTGCATAGGCACTCGACACCGCTGTCATATACTGTCCTGTAACCAATTCTTCATGAATATTCTTTTGCTTCAATGCTTGAAAAAAGCGACGCAATAAAATACATATTATGCACCTGTTCTGTGAAAAAAGATGCACTATTGTGCAAGCACAATGTTACTTATGCTATATAGCCCAAATCGATTTCAATGATCAATAATATCGACTTTAATCTCACACCACTGTTATACAGTTTCACGTATAATTCAATAAATTTCTAAATAAAAAAGGATACAGCTGATGAGCGCACGTCACTCACGACTGATTATTTTAGGTTCTGGCCCTGCAGGCTATAGCGCAGCAGTATATGCAGCGCGTGCAAACTTGAAACCTACCCTGATTGCAGGCTTGCAACTGGGCGGTCAGCTGACCACGACGACTGACGTCGATAACTGGCCGGGTGATCCCGAAGGTTTGACTGGTCCCGCATTGATGGAACGTATGCAGGCACATGCAGAGCGTTTTGGCACTGAAATCGTGTATGACCATATCAATGAAGTGGATCTTAGCCAGCGCCCGTTCGTGTTAAAAGGCGATATGGAAGAATTCACCTGTGATGCCCTGATTATCTGTACCGGTGCAACTGCCCAATACCTCGGTCTGGAATCTGAAGCAGCCTATATGGGTCAAGGTGTCAGTGCTTGCGCAACCTGTGATGGTTTCTTCTATAAAAACCAGAAAGTTATGGTCGTAGGTGGTGGTAATACCGCTGTTGAAGAAGCGTTGTATCTATCTAATATTGCTTCTCACGTGACTCTGGTTCACCGTCGTGATTCACTACGTTCTGAAAAGATCTTGCAAGATCATTTATTTGCCAAAGAAAAAGAAGGCAAGATCAGCATTATCTGGAACCATCAGGTCGATGAAGTTCTAGGCGATGCACAATCTGGCGTGACCTCGGTTCGTCTTAAATCAACTCAAGATGACTCTACTCAAAACGTTGATGTGACGGGTATGTTTGTGGCGATTGGTCATAAGCCAAATAGCGCCATGTTCGAAGGCCAGTTAGAGCTTCGTGACGGCTATATCCAGGTGCAAAGCGGTACTGCAGGTAATGCAACACAAACTTCCGTACCGGGTGTATTTGCAGCAGGTGATATTGCGGACAGCATTTATCGTCAAGCCATTACTTCTGCGGGTTCAGGCTGTATGGCTGCGCTGGATGCAGAAAAATATCTTGATGCGATGGGTAAACTAGACTAAGCAGCAAGAATAAAAAAGCCGTCCATTATGGGCGGCTTTTTTATTGCTAGAATGAGATGATGATTTATCTATAGATTTATGTTGGGTCTGCCATGTCTTTACTTCCTCCCTCAGAATTCATTTTTCCCAATCCGGTCGAGGTTGATCCTGAAGGTGAAGGATTGATTTGTATTGGTGCAGACCTCTCCCCTTCCACACTTTATGAAGCCTATACGCATGGATTATTTCCATGGTTTTCAGAAGGTGATCCGATTTGCTGGTGGAGTCCGGAACCACGCTGCATTATTCGCCCCGAAGATTATCATCCAAGCAAATCCCTGCTACGCAATATGAAAAAGCAGGACTATAAAATTACGGTCAATCATGCTTTTGAAAGAGTGATTCGTTCCTGCTCCCTACCCCGTGCTTATGCAGACGATACCTGGATCAGTGAAGATATTATCGCAGGCTATTGCGACATGTTCGACGCAGGATATGGCTATAGCATTGAGGTCTGGGATGAAGATCGCGTCGTCGGTGGACTTTATGGTGTGACCATCGGTCAAGGCTGTTTTGGTGAATCTATGTTTAGTACGCAAACCGATGTTTCTAAAATGGCTTTCTATACCTTAATGCTGATTGGACAGGAAAATAAACTACCCTGGATCGACTGCCAACTGGTGAACGATCATCTGTTAAGCCTGGGTGCCTGCACACTTTCTCGCCAAGTTTATCTTAATTCTTTACAAGATATTGTAAAAAAGCCTGCGATTGATTGGAAAAAGTATCAGGAAGGTGTATTTTCAAGTAAAACAATAGCGCAAAACACGCGCTTAAGTGAATGAAAATAACAGAGGGTAGTTGTTATGAACTCTTATCAGCCAAAGGCCCTACTGAACGATTTACAGTATTATATTACGCCGCCGCATGATTGTAGCTATTTGCCCAACAAGTCGGCGCGCATGGTTTTTCTGGATCCTGCACATCGAATTGATGTAGTCACTTTATCGGAACTGTCACGTACCGGTTTCCGTCGCAGTGGTGATTTCGTCTATCGCCCCGAATGTCATCTGTGTCGTCAATGCCTATCTTCGCGTGTGCCTGTCGCTGAATTCCGCATGAACAGTTCACAAAAAAAAGCCTGGAAACGTAATCAGGATCTGGTGATAAAAATTACCAGTCCAGATCACGCCGGGGACCTACATTATGCGCTGTATGAACGCTATATCAATGAACGCCACGCAGATGGCGATATGTTCCCACCCACCCGGGATCAGTTCGAAAAATTTTTATTGCAAAGCTGCACCGACAGCTTCTTTCTAGAATTATGGCAAGGTGAGCGTCTAATCAGTGTTTCAACCTGTGACTTGCTGGATGATGGCATTTCTGCCGTCTATACCTTCTTTGACCCAGATGAAAATCGCCGCTCACTTGGTGCTTTTGCAATCTTGAAACAGATTGAACATGCACAAAAGCTGGGCTTACAATTTATCTATCTGGGATATTGGGTGCCGCATTCTAGCAAAATGAATTACAAATCTCAGTATCTGCCACTGGAACTCTTGATCGATGGACAATGGCGACGCTTAAATCATGCCCTAAGTGCCACGGAGATTCAGCACTTGGGAAACTCATTAATGACGACCTTACCCAGCGGATGGAATCACCAGATTATTAAATAAGGTCGTCAGTTTGTATTATTTAAATAGACTAGCAAAATCATCCGTACATGCTTTTACCATAATGATGGCATGTTCACGGCTTCCGTTGGCATTTGGATAATAGTTCTTGCGCAGATCAATCTGATGAAAGCCTGATTTTTCATATAGCTTGATCGCAGCCTGATTACTCTCGCGTACTTCCAGGAAAATCTGTACCGGATTATTTTTTAGCATCGCCACTGAAGCCTCCAGCAACTGATAGCCCAAGCCCTGACCTTGCTGTGCCGGATTAATTGCCATGAGCAATAAATTGGCTTCATCCAGCACTGGTTGTAAAATACAAAATCCGGCCACCTGCCCTTGCACTTCAATCACGGTACTTTGATAAGCCGTTACAGCATCTTCGAACTGTTTTAAAGTCCAGGGATGTGATTGAACCGATCTCTCAATCTTTGCAACGGCTTCTACATCCGCTGCTTGCATTAAACGAATCATCTTCGTTCATCTTATATAGAATCAACCTCCGCATTATAGAAACTTCATCCAAAAAATCGAGCAAAAAAAAGAGCGATTTCAGTCGCTCTTCAATATTCAGTTCTGTCACAAACCCAATTTAGCTTTCCAGATCGCCAACAGTTGATCTGTATGATGATCATTCGGATGGAATCCCGGTTTAAAATACATCAGCATTTCTTTCGCCATACCGGTAATGACCCCTTTAGAAGGACTATAGGCATAGGTATAAATGGCTTTTAAGGACTCAAGATTAAACTGCTGATCCTGTTTGAGCAATCGCGCAAGGAAATAACTTTGCACCACAAATAAGGTTGCCATTGCGATGACCAAGGATGAAGTACGCAGTGCATAGGCTTTTAGGCCTTTGCCAAAAACTCCTTCAAAGACATCATATGCAACTGCCTTATGTTCATTTTCCTCGATAGCATGCCATAACCACATGGTTTTCATGGTTTCATCTGTCATCAATTCCTGAATGTGGCTATTGGTCAAAAGCTGTGAGGCAATGGTTGCAGTGAAATGCTCAAGTGCCGTAGTTGCAGTCAAATCTACCATTTCTTGGGTAATTCCCACAGGCTTACCCAGTTTAGCCATGACTTTACGTGTCGTTTGAATGACTTTATCGGTATAACGATCAAGCGTCTCGACATCATGCCCATGTTTTTGCGCAGAAGCATTAAAGCCGATATGCTCGTGAGTATGCATGGCTTCCTGACCAATAAAAGCAGAAATTTCTTTTTGTAATGCTTCATTATTGGCAATTGCAGGATGGTTACGTACCGCGCGGACTGAATCTATAAAAAACTTTTCACCTGCTGGAAATAGCGCAGATAATGCGGTCATAAAATGAGTGAGACCTGCTGAACCATTCATCCAATATTCCGGTACAGCATCAAAATCAAAGTTCATGCGACGAACTGGAAAACTAGCACCCGCACGATTGGTAATATTTACTTTCGCATTCATGTGACCACTCCCATCAGGCCAACCCAGGCCCAAAAATGTAATATTCATATTCTTATCTGTATATTACGTGGTAATTTTTTTTACATAAGTGCAGTTTAGGTCAAGCCGATATCAGATAAGGACAGCTTTTGAAATCATTGTCAGACAATTTATTTTTAGTTTTATAAAAGTTTGAATCAAAAAAAAGCGCCTCAAAGAGGCGCTTTTCTTACACAATCAGCGATTATGCAGTTACTTTAGCAACTACACCAGCACCAACTGTACGACCGCCTTCACGGATCGCAAAACGTAGACCTGGGTCCATTGCGATCGGGTGGATTAGCTCTACTGACATCTCAACGTTGTCACCAGGCATAACCATT